>JBAPXO010000582.1:0-9032 GCA_049284255.1 Solirubrobacteraceae bacterium
GTCCGGCAGCCGGCCCACCATTCCGATGACCGGCGTCGGGAAGATCGGCCCGCTCGGCGCCTCGTTATAGAGCGAGACGTTTCCGCCAACGACCGGGACCCCCAGCTCCGTGCAGGCCGCGGCGATCCCGTCCACGGCCTCCGACAGCTGCCAGGCGACGTGGGGCTTCTCGGGATTGCCGAAGTTCAGGCAGTTGGTCAACCCGAGCGGGGACGCCCCCACGCAGGCCAGGTTGGCGGCGCATTCGTACACGGCCTCGGCAGCGCCGGCGCGCGGGTCGCAGGCCACCCGCCGCCCGTTGCCATCGATGGCCACGGCGAGCGCCTCGCCGGTGGGTAGAGCCAGAACGGCGGCATCGGCCTCGTCGGGCCGGCGCACCGTTCGTGACTGGACGACCGGGTCGTACTGCTCGAACACCGGCCGGCGCGAGGCCAGGTTGGCGGAGCCCAGCAGCGCCAGCAGGAGTTCCTCCGCCGCGACGCCGCCGCTCGACAGATCGACGACGCCACCACTCTCGGTCCCGACCACCGCGGGAACCGGAGCCGGGTACAACTCGCTCGGATCGGCCACTGCGGGCGCCAGGTCATAGAGCGGACAATCGTCGACGAGGATTCCCACCGGCAGGTCGGCGACGACCTCCCCTTCCGCCAGGATCCGCATTCGTCCCGAATCGGTGACCTCCCCGATCGGAGTCGCCAGCGTCTCCCAGCGCTCGCAGACCGCAATCACGTCGTCGACGCGCTCGGGCGCGACCACGCACAGCATCCGCTCCTGGGACTCGGAGACCATGACCTCAAACGGCTCCATTCCGGACTCACGCAGGGGAACCAAGGAACAGTCGATGTCAAGCCCGACGCCCCCCTTGCTCGCCATCTCCGACGAGGACGACGTAAGCCCGGCGGCGCCGAGATCCTGCAGCGAGATCAAGAGTTCGGAATCGAGCAGCTCCAGCGAGCACTCGAGCAGCTTCTTCTCCGCGAAGGGATCCCCGATCTGCACCGACGGCCGCTTGGCGGCGTCGCCCTCGCCGAGCTCGGCGGACGCCAGCACGGAAGCCCCGCCGATCCCGTCACGGCCGGTCAGGGCTCCGAGGAGCACGAGCACGTTGCCCGGCCCGGCGGCCGCGCTGCGGATCAGCCGATGGTGGGGGGCCAGCCCCAGGCACATGGCGTTGATCAGGCAGTTCTGCTCGTAGGTGGACTCGAAGTAGATTTCGCCGCCCACCGTCGGTACCCCGATCGAGTTGCCGTAGTGGCCGATCCCGCCCACGGCATGCTCGAGCAGGTAGCGCGACCGTGGGGACTCGGCGATTTCTCCAAACCGCAGGGAGTCGAGCACGGCGATCGGGCGGGCGCCGACCGCGAAGACGTCGCGCAGGATCCCGCCGACCCCGGTGGCCGCGCCCTGGAAGGGTTCGACGGCGCTCGGGTGGTTGTGGGACTCGACCTTGAAGGCCACGCCCAGCCCCCCACCGACATCGACCACCCCGGCGTTCTCTCCGGGGCCCATCAGGACCGCCGGTCCCTCGGTGGGCAGCCGCCGCAAGAGCTTGCGCGAGTGCTTGTAGGCGCAGTGCTCCGACCACATCAACGACAGCATCGCCAGCTCGGTGTCACCGGGATCGCGTCCGAGCAGCTCGACGATGAGCTCGTACTCGGAGTCGGTCAGGCCGAGCGCCTGATGTCGCTGGTCAGACGGGGACGCCGTCGGCAACGTGAGCTCGGATCGACTCGAAGATCGTCAGGCCGTCGGTCGAGCCGGTCAGCGGATCGACAGCATGCTCGGGGTGGGGCATGAGCCCGAAGACGTTGCGCTGCTCATTGCAGATGCCGGCGATGTCGTGCAGCGACCCGTTGGGGTTCTCGCCCGGCGCGTACCGCAGCAGCACCTGATCCCCTGACTCCAGCCGTGCCAGCGCGTCCTCTGGAGCGTAAAAGCGTCCGGTGGTGTGCTTGACGGGGATCGAGAGCCGGTCGCCGACCGAGCACGCCGCGGTGAACGGCGAGGCGGCAGACGCGACCTCGACCGCCACCTGCCGAAATATGAACCGCAACGAGGTGTTGGGCAGCAGGGCGCCCGGCAGCAGGCCGGCCTCGCACAGGACCTGAAAGCCGTTGCAGATCCCGACCACGATTCCGCCCGCCCGCGCGAACTCGGCGACCTCGCCCATCACGGGAGCAAAGCGCGCGATCGCCCCGACCCGCAGGTAGTCGCCGTAGGAGAAGCCGCCGGGGACGACCACGGCGTCGACGCCCTGGAGGTCGCGGTCGCCGTGCCACAGGATGACCGCCTCACCCACGCGCTCGCACGCCAGCAGGGCGTCGACCTCGTCGCACGATCCGGGAAAGCGAACGACGCCGAACTTCACGACGCACTGCCGTCGGTGTCGACGATCTCGTAGTCCTCGATCAGGGGATTGGTGAGCAGGCGCTCGCACATCTCGGGCAGCCGCCCCGGGTCCTCGACGTCGAGCTCGATCATCCGCCCGACGTGGACATTGCGCACCCCGGCGAAGCCGAGCGCCGGCAGAGCGCGCTCCACCGCCTGACCCTGGGGGTCGAGGATGCCCGCCTTGGGCTTGACGAGCACCCGGGCGCGCACGGCAGGGACTAGGCGGCGCCGGTGCGCGCGAGCCAGGCGTCGTAGCCCTGGCCGGTGATGCGCTCGTAGGCGTCGATGTACTTCTCACGCGTGCGTGCGACGACGTCATCGGGGATCGGGGGTGCGGGGGGGTTTCGGTCCCAGCCCGTCGAGGACGCCCAGTCACGCACGAACTGCTTGTCAAAACTTGGCTGGCCGCGCCCGGGCTCGTACTCGTCGACGGGCCAGAAGCGCGACGAGTCGGGGGTGCAGATCTCGTCCCCGATGGTCAGCGTCCCGTCGACGTCGATCCCGAGCTCAAACTTGGTGTCGGCGAGGATGATCCCGCGCTCGCGGGCGTGCTCGGCGGCGAACTCGTAGAGCGCGAGCGAGACGTCGCGCACGCGCTCGGCGAGCGTGCGGTCGCCGATCAGCTCCACGGCGCCCTCGAAGTCGATCGCCTCGTCGTGCCCGACCTCGGCCTTGGTGCTGGGCGTGAAGAGCGGCTCGGGCAGCCGATCTGACTCCCTCAGGCCGGCGGGGAGCTCGATCCCCGACACGGCGCCGGTCGCCTGATAGTCCTTCCATCCCGAGCCCGTGATGTAGCCGCGCACCACGCACTCGACGCTCAGCATCTTGAGCTTGCGAACCACCATTCCGCGGCCGCGCGCCTCCTCGGGGACGCCTTCGGACACCGACAGCATGTGGTTGGGGAGGATGTCGGCCGTGCGCTCGAACCAGAACGCCGAGAGCCCGGTGAGCACGCCGCCCTTGTCGGGGATCGCCGTGGGGTGGACGACGTCGTAGGTGGAGATGCGATCGGAGGCAACGATCAGCAGTTCGTCGCCGAGATCGTAGATCTCGCGGACCTTGCCCGAGGCAAGGAGCGGAAGGTCTTCCAGAGCGGTCATGTCGCCGATGCTAGCGGCTGGTTATGACGCCTTCAGAAGGCGCCGTGATCGCGTCCAGCCGTCCCACGATCTCCTCGGCGTGGCGCACGAAGTCTCCATAGTCAAAGACCTCCGAGAGGTCCAATCCAGCGCCCGCGGGGTCGTCGGCGAGCAACCCCCGCAGCGGTGTCCGCTCGTCAAGCGCGCGCTGAGCCAGGCGCTGGACGATCCGGTAGGCGTCGTCCCGACTCGAACCCGCGGCCACGAGCGCGAGCAGCAGCCGCTGGGAGAAGAGCGCGCCGTGGGTGAGTTCGAGGTTTTCGCGCATCCGTCCCGGGTCGACGACCATCCCCTGCACCAGGGCCAGCACCCGGCGCTGCATATGGTCGAGCAGGCTGGTCGAGTCGGGAACGATTATGCGCTCCACCGAGGAGTGCGAGATGTCGCGCTCGTGCCACAGGGCGACGTCCTCGAGCGCCGCCGAGGCATTGCCGCGCAGGACGCGGGCCAGGCCGCTGACCTGCTCTGACTTGATCGGATTGCGCTTGTGGGGCATGGCACTTGAGCCCTTCTGGCCGGCGCTGAACGGCTCGCGGACCTCGGCGACCTCGGTCCGCGCGAGGTGGCGAAGCTCGGTGGCAAAGCGCTCCAGTCCCGCTCCGGCCAAGGCGATCGCCTCCAGAAGCTCGGCGTGGCGGTCACGCGCCACCACCTGGGTCGAGACCGGCTCACGCTCGAGCCCCAGGCGGGCCAGTACCCGCTCCTCGAACTCCGGCGAGGTGGCCGAGTAGGTCCCGACCGCACCGGAGATCGCTCCCACGGCCGCCTGGGCGAAGGCCCGCTCCAGGCGCTCGGAGTTGCGAGCGGCCTCGAAGGCAAAGCCGGCGAGCTTTATCCCGAACGTCGTCGGCTCGGCGTGGATCCCGTGGGTGCGTCCGACGCACAGCGTGTGGACGTGTTCTCGGGCACGTTCGGCCAGCGCCTGCACCAGGCGGCGGGAGTCGGGGAGGACGAGCTCCCCAGCGCGCTTTATCTGCAGCGCCAGTCCGGTGTCCAGGACGTCTGAGGAGGTGAGCCCGAAATGGATCCAGCGTCCGGCTGGGCCGGCGGACTGGGCAAGGACGTCGACGAAGGCGGCGACGTCGTGGTCGGTCACCTTCTCGCGCTCGGCGATCGCCTCGACGCTGAAACCGGCCTCCCGGATGGCGCCCAGCTCAGGGCGACTGGGTCCCTCCATCTCCTCGCAGGCGGCAACCTCGACCTGGCGCATCGCCTCGAACCGAGCCTGGTCTGACCACAGCTCAGCGAGCTCGCGGCGTGTGTAGCGCGCGATCAAGGGACGCGGCGGCTACGCGACGTCAGTAGGGATGCTCGCCGCCAGCTCGGTGCCCTGCGCCGCATTGAGGATCGTCCCCAGCAGCCCGGGAAAGCGGGCGTCGAGGTCTGACCGCCGGAGCTTGTTCAGGCGCGTCGTGCCCTGCTGGCGCTGATGGATCACCCCGGCCTCGCGCAGCACCTTGAAATGGTGCGTACAGGTCGACTTGGTGACCGGCAGCTCAAAGCTCCCGCACGTGTACTCGCACTCGCTCCGGGCGAGTTCGGCGACGATCATCAGGCGCACCGGGTCGCTGAGCGCATGCAGTACAGCGCCGAGCTCCAGCTCCTCGCGGGCCGGATGAGCGATCGGTTCGGTGGCATGAATCGACATTTCTCTTCCTAGTCTAGGACGCCCGCGAGGCTTTGTACGATGCCCTTCGTACTTCTGCTATCGTACGGCGAACATCGTACAACGGCTCGCCCGAGGAAATTTACATGAGCGACGCGACGCAGAACGCAACTTCCATCGACTCGACCGCGACCCGCGCCCGGCGCGGGGCCACGGCCGTGATCGCGCAGTACATCCAGGACTTGTCCGAGGTCCAGTCCGCGCTCACCCGCCAGGGGAGCGCCGTGGCCTCCCCGTGCACCCCGTAAGAGGTTGCTCAGGCTCCGAGGATGCGCGCCGCCAGCACCGCGGCGTTCCGGGCGTTGTCGACGCCCACGCACGCCACCGGCACACCGGGTGGCATCTGGCTGATCGACAGCAGGGCATCCAGGCCTCCGGCCACCGATGTCCGGCTGGTCAGCGGAACGCCGATCACCGGCAGCTCGGTATGAGCGGCGACGACTCCCGGTAGCGCCGCCGACAGGCCGGCGCCGGCGATGATCACCCTCAGGCCGCGCTGCTTGGCATTGCGGGCATAGTCGGCGACGACGTCGGGCTCGCGATGAGCCGACATCACCCGGGTCTCGGAACGGATCCCGCGCTCGGTGAGCTCGGCCTCGGCGCGCTCCATGGCGGGCAGATCGCTCTTTGACCCCATCAGGATCGCCACCATGGGGGCGTCGACCTCGAACTCCTCGATCTGGGCCTCGACGTCGGCCTCGACCTCGGCCAGGGTCTCGGGCTCGGGTGGCGGATTGACGGCGGCCACCTCGGGCTCGCGGCTGCCGGCGCTCGGAGATTCGGTCATCGGACCGCCCTCAGAGCGATGTCGCGCCGCACCTGCTTGCCGGAAAACTCGATCATGTCGGCTGCAGCATATGCGTCCGCGCGGGCGGCCTGCGCGTCGGCCCCCAGCGCGGTGACGCTGAGCACGCGCCCGCCGGAGGTGACGAGCTTACCCTCGGCCGAGCGAGCGGTCGCCGCGTGGGTGACGAACACGTCGCCGGAAACCCGGTCCAGCCCCTTGATCACGTCCCCCGACGACGACGACGCCGGATAGCCCGCGCTGGCCAGAACGACGGTGACCGCGGTCTCGGACGCCCACTGAAGCTCGACACCCTCCAGCCCTCCGGTCTGCAGCGCCCGGCTCAGAAGCTCGAGGAGATCCGAGCGCAACCGCGGCAGGATCGCCTGGGTCTCGGGGTCCCCAAACCGGACGTTGAACTCGAGCACCCGCGGGCCGGCCGCGGTCATCATCAACCCGGCGTAGAGCATCCCGTGAAAGGGTGTCCCGCGCCGGGCGAGCTCGTCTAGAACCGGCTGGTGGACGACGGCACAGAGCTCTCGGGCGCGCGCGTCGTCAACCGCGGGTACCGGCGAATAGGAGCCCATTCCGCCCGTGTTCGGGCCCTGGTCTCCGTCGAAGATCCGCTTGTAGTCCTGCGCGGAGGCGAGGGGGAGCGCGTTCACACCGTCACACAGCGCCAGCAGCGAGAGCTCCTCCCCCTCCAGGAACTCCTCCACGAGCACCGCCTGAGTCCCGAACCGGTGGGCGACCAGCAGCTCCTGCAGCGCGTCCCGAGCCTGCTCCTCATCCTCGGCGATGATCACGCCCTTGCCGGCAGCCAGCCCGTCGGCCTTGATGACGATCGGATAACGGTCGATCGCCGCCAGCGCCGTCTCGGGATCATCGGCCACGCTGTGGGCGGCCGTGGGCACGCCGGCGGCGGCCATCACCTGCTTGCAAAACGCCTTGGAGCCCTCCAGCGCCGCAGCGGCAGCACTGGGCCCGAAGCAGCGGATGCCGGCACCCGCCAGCTGATCGGTGATCCCGACGACGAGCGGCGCCTCGGGACCCACGACCACGAGGTCGACGGCGAGCTCGCGGGCCAGCTCGGAAACCGCGGCGCCGTCCTCGGCGTCGATCGCCACCACCGTGGCGTCGGCGGCGATCCCGGCGTTCCCGGGGGCGCAGATCAGCTCAGGGGCGCCGGGGGATCGGGCCAGCGTCTGCACGAGCGCATGCTCGCGGGCGCCCCCGCCCAGCACGAGGACGCGCTGTGAGCCGGGGCTCACTCGGAACTCAGATCGCGCCGATGAAATCGTCGATCGGAATCGCGCTCAGGGTCTCGTAACGTCCGGTCCCGCGCGAGCCCAGCTCCAGCGAGACACGGGCGATCGTCTGCTCGTCGGGAGCCTCGATCACGTTGACGAAGTCGAACTGCCCCAGCGTCGCCCACTGGGCCTTGACGGTCGCGCCCAGCTGCTCGACCTCACGATTGACCTCGCGTATCCGGGTCGGGTTGTTCTTGATCGTCTGTACCCCTTCGGGGGTGAGCGTCGTGAGCATGATGTAGGTCGGCACCGGAGCTCTCCTTCTGAAATTGACGGTCGTCAGCTCACTTGTATCGGATCGGCGCCGCGAAGGGTCGCGCCCGCAGCCCGCGCACCCCGCCGCCCCTCCGTGCCCGCGGCGAGCGGGGACCTCGAGCTAGCCGACGATGCTGATTGGGGAGGTTTCGCGCTCTGAGGCGACCGCAGCGAGAACCGTGCGGTTACGCCCGGCGGACTTGGCCTCGTAGAGCGCCCCGTCGGCGCGCCCGAACAGCCGGTCAAGTGTCTCGTCGCCGTCCCAGGCCGCCACCCCGGCCGAACAGGTGCGCCCCTTGGGCGTCGCGGCGCGCAGGCGATCGACGACCACAACCGCCTCATCGGCCGGGCACTGGGGCAGGCAGAGGGCAAACTCCTCGCCCCCGTAGCGCGCCAGCACATCCGAGGTGCGCAGCTTGGCCCGCCACACGACCGCGCACCGGCGCAGGAACTGATCGCCCAGGCGGTGGCCGTGTTCGTCGTTGTAGGCCTTGAAGCGGTCGAGGTCGAGGACGGCGATGCAGAGCGGGGTGCTGTCGCGGGCGGCGCGCAAGATCTCGCGCTCGATCGTTTCGTCCCAGGCTCGGCGGTTGGCCAGCCCGGTGAGCGAGTCGGTCGCCGCCGTGGCCTCGAGCAGGGCGAACGCCCGGGTGCGCTGCTCCTCGGCCTGCTTGATGGGGGTGAGATCGCGGGTCATCTTCCCGAAGCCCAGAACATCGCCGTCGTCGTCGTGCAGAGCGGTGATGACGACGTGCGCCCAGAACCGCGAGCCGTCCTGGCGGACCCGCCAGCCCTCCTCTTCGTAGCGACCCATCGCCGCCGCGGCCTCGAGCTCGCGGTGGGGGTGGCCAACCTCGATCGCCTCGTCGGGATAGAACATCTAGAACGATCTGCCCACCGCCTCCGAGGGGCTGTAGCCCTTGAGCTTCTCGGCCCCGCGGTTCCAGGAGACGATGATGCCGTTGGGGTCGAGCATGATGATGGCCACGTCCTCGACGGTCTCGGCGAGTCGGCGATAGGCGTCGTCGTCCGGCTTCCAGACCGGCTCGGCTTCGCGCAGCCCACGCATCACTCTCATAATCGTCAAATTCGCGTCGATCCTTTAGGGGGACTTCGATTGTCGCTCGCAGAAGTTCTCCGGTGGCAGGGCGAGCAATCGGCACTCGCTGGCCCGCCGCGCCCGCACGTCCAGGCCTGCGGCGACCGCACGTCCAGGCCCGGGACGCTGCGCAGTGAGCGTCCTGCCTGACTTGCTGCAAATCGTGACAAGCGACTGGCCGCGGAAATCCGTTTTCCCCAGAGTGCGCCTCAGCCTGCATAACGCGTCAAACGATTGGGAGCGCCAAACGATTGGCACGTTATGCAGCACACGCTCGCAGGAGCCCTCGCGCACGGCGCGCGGGGCGGGCAACCCGCGGGCACGGCGCGCATACCTACACCGCGGGCACGGCGCGCACCTACACCGCGGGCACGGCGCGCACCTACAC
>JBAPXO010000583.1:0-5820 GCA_049284255.1 Solirubrobacteraceae bacterium
AACCAGGATAGGGCGCCCCCACAGCCGTTCCGCCGGTCAAACTCGGCGCCACCGCCGCTCACTCTGCGCCGCTCGGACCGTGATCGGCCCTCAACCCCCCAACGTCTTGATTTGGCCTTACACCATCGGGACCAGGTGTGGCGCGACGCCTGGCTCGCGATCTAACATCAGGCGGGGAAACGTAAGAACGAAAGGACTTTGCGATGCTGTCGACCGAGGATTGCTGGCGTTGCTCGAGGCCAGGCCAGGCAAGGGTGAGGCCCTCGCCGAGTTCTTGAAGCAGGGCCGTGAGTTGGCGGTCGCTGAGACCGGCACGGTGACCTGGTATGCCTTCAAGCTCAGCGATACGAGTTACGGGATCTTCGACACCTTCGAGGGCGAGGACGGCCGGCAAGCGCACCTCAACGGCGAGATCCCGGCCGCGCTAGGGCAGGTCAGTCCCGACCTCCTCGCCAGCATCCGGACATCCGCACCACAGATATCGTGGCTTTGAAGTAACGATGCGAATTGCTCCTCCAACCCCTCTGAGGGGACGGCCAGATCGGGGTGGAGGAGAGTGCTCCGTTACGCCTAAAGCGGTAGTGCGTTCTTCACTGCCGCAGCGTCGCGACGAAGCGGCAGCCGCTGGCATCTGGCGAAGCTGCTGGTTGTAGCCCAACCCAGAATGCTGGCCGGAGTCCGAGGAGTGTCGCTTTTCAGGTGACGGGTGCTTGGTTGGTGGCCGGCGGCTGGCTAATTCGCCCGTCCCATCGCGAGATGGGCGCATCCTCGTATCCGCCCAATCCGGCTTCTCGCTGTTAGCGTTTGGGTTGAGGGTATACGGCGGTGAGGTTTTCGATTTTGGGACCGGTCGAGGTCTGGGCGCAGGAGCGTCGCGTGGATCTGGGTGGTTCCAGACAGCTGACGTTGCTGGCTTTCCTGGTGTTGCACGCCAACCGCGCCGTCTCGAACGACTCGCTGATCGACGGGGTGTGGGGGTCTGCAGGAGCAGGGGCGGAGAAGCGCTTGCAGATGGCGATCACCCGGCTGCGCAAGCAGCTTGAGGTGGCCGAGAACGGTGAGAGGCGGCTGCGGACGGTTGGCGCTGGCTATTTGTTGGCGATAGCGCCCGTCGAGCTGGACGCCGACATATTCGGTGTCGGTGTGCGAGACGGCCGTGCGGCGCTTGATGAGGGTGATCCGGCGCGCGCGTCAGAGCTGTTGGGGGATGCACTTTCGTTGTGGCGCGGGCCGCCGCTGGCCGAGGTCTCATTTGCCGAGTTCGCGCAGGCCGAGATCCGCCGGCTCGAGGAGCTGCGCCTAGAGGCGACCGAATCGCGCATCGAAGCCGGCCTGCAGCTGGGTCGTCATCTGCAGCTGATCGGCGAGCTAAAGGCGCTGCGGGTTGAGCACCCGGCCCGCGAGCGTGTCGCCGCGCTACTGATGCTGGCCCTGTATCGCAGCGGCCGCCAGCCGGAGGCACTGGGCATCTATCAACACCTGCGGACCGAGCTTCTTGATCAGTTCGGACTCAAGCCTGGCCCCGACCTGGGCGCGCTCCAAGCCCAAATCCTCGAGCGGGCACCCTCGCTGGATCTCCAGAGGAGCACGAGCAACCGCCGTCCGCGCGCGCCTGAAGGCACGATCGCTCTGCTGTTTACCGAGATCGAGGGCTCCACACGACTGGCGACCGGGCTTGGCGACGCGTGGGCCGCGGTCCTCGAACAGCATCATTCGATCGTGGGTGGGGCGATCGCCGAGCAGGGAGGGTTTGTTCAAGGCTCGGACGGTGGGGCATTCTTCGCGACGTTCACCGACGCACGCGCGGGAGCCCGGGCTGCTGTGGCTGCAATGCGGAGCCTGCGTGCGCATGAATGGCCCGAGACGGTTGGTGAGCTGAGGGTGAGGATGGGGTTGCACGTCGGCCACGTGCAGCGCACGGCCGCGGGCTACGTGGGATTGGAGATGGACCGTGCGGCGCGGGTAGCCGAGGCCGCCAACGGGGGGCAGTTGTTGGTAACCGCTCCGGCCAGGGAGCTGCTCGGCGATCAGCTGGATGCCGAACCGCTGGGCGCGCACCGGCTGAAGGACTTTCCGCGGCCCGAGTTTTTGTTCTGTGCGGTGATTGACGGTCGCGGGGCGACGTTTTTCCCGCCGCCGCGCACGCAGCAGATTCGCGCCACGAACCTCCCGGCTGGGCTGCCGCCATTGGTCGGGCGCGAGCTGGAGCTTGAGCGCGTCCGGGAAGCGTTCCTCGCCGACCGGGAGCGGATCATGACCCTGACCGGTCGCGGCGGTGTCGGGAAGACCAGCCTGGCGCTGACCGCGGCCGCGAGTCTGCTCGACGAACACTCCGGCGGGGTTTGGCTGGTCCGGCTGGCAACGATCAGGTCGCCGGAGGACGTGCTGCCCACCATTGCTGGCGTCGTGGGGGCCAAGGGCGGCGAGAGCGACTCGCCGCTTGACGCCATCAGCGCTCGTCTCGACGGGCTCGGACCGACGCTGCTGGTGCTCGACAATCTCGAGCACCTGCTGCCTGCCGCGCGTTCGATCAACGACCTGCTCGAGCGCGCCCCCGATGTCCGCGTGCTGGTCACGTCGCAGGCCCGATTGGGCCTGACAGGCGAGCGGTGCCTGACCGTCGGCCCGCTCGACCCGGATGCAGCGCTGGTGTTGATCGAGCGGGTCGTGCGCCGGCGCGACGCCGCGTTTATGGCGGTCGACGATGACCTCGCGGCGCTGGGCGAGGTCATTGGCATGCTCGACGGGCTGCCAATGGCGTTGGAGCTCGCGGCAGCGAGGCTCGACGTGTTGACGGCGGCGCAGTTGCGCGACCGGCTGCGTGCGTCGTCAGATGTGTTGCGTGATGACGCGCGCGACCCCGATCGTCAGCGCTCAGTGCGCGCCACCGTCGAGTGGACGCTCGCGTCACTCGACGCGCCGGCTCGCGAGCTGTTCGTCCGGATGGGCGCGTTCGCCGGACCGGTCGAGCTGACCGAGCTGGAGATGGTCGCGGGCGTAGACGGCGTCAACGTGCTCGCGGCGCTCTCGCGCCTGCGCGACGTGGCGCTGGTCCGCCGCGTCGAATCCGGAGACGGCCGGATCACGTTCGGGTTTCCCGAAGTCGTGCGCCAGATGGCCGCCGCGATGCTCGCCACGAACCCAGACGGCCAGCGCTGGCGCCGCGAGCACGCCCAACGCCAGCTCGACCTGCAATGGGCAGCGCGCGGCGGTCGCGTCGCTCCCCCGCGACCAGCATGGGAGGCAGCGACTGCCGCCGACGCCGAAGCGGCCGTCGCCCTGGAATGGGCACAAGCTAGCGGCGATCCGATCGCGGCCCCGCTCGCCGCCAGCCACGCGATGGTCGTTGCCTGGGAAGGCCGGCCGTTTGAGGCGCTGGCGATCCTTGAGCCAGTGTTGGCGTCACTACCGGTCGACCCGGAAGTCCACGCCCAGGCGCTGCTCGCCAGAGCGAGGGCGTTCAGCCTTGTCGGGAGGCCGGCCGACCAGGTGGCCGCCGCGACCGCCGCGCTACAGCATGTGACCGAGGGTCGCACACGAGTCGACGTTCTTACAGAGCGAACAGTCGGATACCTGCAGTGCGACCAGGTCGACGCCGCGATCGCGGATAGCGAGCAGGCGATCGCGCTCGCGCGTGACCTTGCTCCCGCCGTGCTGAGAGATGCGCTGCTGATCGCCGGGACGCAGACGCGTATCCAGGCCGGTCATCTGGATCTCGCGGCCGTCCTGCTCGATGAAGGACAACAGATCGGTGGCGATCGACGCGACCGTAGCTCGCTGTTCGACCTTTACGCCGACCTGGCCGTGGCACGCGGCGAGCCACAAGAGGCTCTGCAGCTTTACGCGCTGGCACTCGAAGACGCCCAACGATTCCAGGACGCCTTCAGCATATTCACCCTCCTTGGCGCTCTCGCCGATGCGCTGGCGCTCAGCCGCCACGACGTCGAAGCGTTCCAGGTTGCAGGAATGGCGGCCGCCCAGACGCGCGACCTTGGAGCGCCCAACCAGCCGCGATGGCATATCCACGGGGGTGGGGATCCTCTGCCTGAGGCCGAGCAGCGGATCGGCACCGAAGCCGCCGCAGAGGCCACGCAGCGCGGCATGGAGGTCGACCCCGGCTACCGCGTCACGCGCGCCTGCGAGCTAGCACGCAGCCGACAGCAAGCTGCAACATAGGCCAAACCCTCCGCCCGGACGGTCGCGCATGTACCGATGCCGCACAACCTTCCGAACCCTGTTGCCGGATGTGACCGCGCCGTTACCAGCCTTGTACACGCTGTCCCACGGCGACCATGCAGGCAGCAAGACACGGCAACGGTTTAAGCGCAGCAGGCTCTTGAGACCTGCGGAGCGTATGCGGGCGTCCACGGACAAGGAACGGCAAGCAATGAGCGAGCGGGGCGGTCAACCGGGCGGCCCGTGTTGACCGGGGTCAGACCGGGGGGCATACCAGTCAAAAACAGAGTGGCCTGCGGGAGAGCCGGGTCGCTCGAGTCAAAGATTGGAGGATCCCATGGATCCCTACTTTGATCGGATGGGGACGGAAGGCACGACGCGCCGCCGGATGCTGGGACGGGCCGGCACGGTGGCGTTGGCGGGTGCGATGGTCCCGTTGACCGACACGGGCACCGCGGCGGCGGCGGTCAGAGGCGGCCATTCGCTCCGGAGCTTTCTGGATTTCACGGTCACGCAGGAGCAGTTCGGCGTGACGGCGGTCACCGCGGCAATCGAGAAGGCGCCGGGCACGCCCTCCGCGCAGTTCCTACCGGTACTGCGGGCAGCGGTCACAACGGAGTTCAGGCACGTCCAGGCGCTCAAGGCGATCGGTGCCAAGCCGCTGACCTCGAAGTTCTGGATCCCGGACGCCGTCTTTGACGGCGGCGTTGGGCTGTTCACGGCCTTTAGCATCGTGGAGGCGATCGAGGTCAGCCTGTATCTCGTCGGCATCACCGCCTTCAGCGGTCGCTCGAACCCTTCCCGGGTACGCCTGTGCGCCGAGGCGCTCGGGACGGAGGCCGAGCACCGAGCGCTGGCGCGGTTCGCCGCCTCCCAGCTCGGCGCACCGACAGCGCCCCCGAACAACCTGGGTTTTGAGGCGTTCCCTTACAAGACCGCCGGCCAAGTCCGGAAGGCGCTCACCGGGCTCGGTCTCGGCTACGGCAAGCCAAGCTCGGCGCCGGGCGCCTTCTACGAGTATCCCGGTGACCCTCTCGCAAATGGCGTCGGGACGCCGGTCGACAGCCCCAAGCCCACGTGAGACTCGCCGGTCCGGGGGCGGCAACGCCACGACTTTTGCGCCACCCGGCCCCGGCCTCCACCACCCGAAGTGATGCAGTGGCCAACAGGACGAGATCGCGCGCCCGCGACGGGCACTGACATCACCGCGCCCCCGCGTCATCGCTGGCCGGCGATGAGCGGCGCTTGAGGGGGCGGGCCGACAACGTCTGACGCGCCCGGTGTCGGAAGTGGGCCTACCCGGGAAGTGGCATCCGAGGCAGTGCCCCTTCCGGACAAACGCGGTCGCCCGGGCGCCGTCAATCTGAACACCCGCGCGAACCACGAGGGCGCGTGTCGGCGGGCGTTTCCAAGAGGAACAAGCTTCTCGCCAGCGAGGAGTGCGGCGGTCTCGGTCGGCGCAAACCAGAACCATCCCACCGCTTCTCCCGCCGGCCGCGGATGCGCCGGGGCCGCTCAGCGGGCGCTGGTGCGCAGGATCGGCCAGCGACCGTCGACGCGGGCGAACACCCAGGTGCGCAGGGCGATGTAGCGGGTGACGGTGGCCACGGTGGTCGCGGACACCAGCACCACGACCTCCAGCAC
>JBAPXO010000584.1:0-2589 GCA_049284255.1 Solirubrobacteraceae bacterium
CAGATCGCTCGGTACTGGGCCCAGCGCACCCGCTCGGCCTCCCGCGCGGAGCTCACGCACAGCGCGGCGGCCCGGCGATCCCAGCCCCCGGTGATCTGTCCAGCCGCGCGATCAGGCGGCGCGGGGACGGGAACCAGCACACCGGCCCGCGCCAGGTGGCCGATCACGGCGCGCACCGTGTCGGCGTCGGCGCGGTCGCGGCCCGAGGCCGGCCCGTAGAGATCCGAGAGCTCGACGTCGTAGCGGCCGTCGAGCCCCGCCCACTGCAGGCGCTCCCCGACGCGCTCAAAGGCGTCGGGCTCCAGCCGCGAGCGCTGGATGAAGAACACGTGCAGACCCTTGTCGCGCCCCTCGGCGAACAGCAGGCAGCGCGCGGGCCGGCCGTCGCGCCCCGCACGCCCGGCCTCCTGGTAGTAGGCCTCGAGCGATCCGGGAACCGAGGCGTGGCAGACGGTGCGCACGTCTGACTTGTCGATGCCCATCCCGAAGGCGTTGGTGGCCACGATCACCGGCGCCTCGCCGGTCATGAAGCGCTCCTGGACCGCAGCTCGGCGGCCCCGGTCCATGCCGGCGTGGTAGACGAGCACCTCCTGTCCCAGGGCGCGGCTCAGCGACTGGCCCACCGCCTCGGAGGCCTTCCGGGTGCCGGCATAGACGATCGCCGGCAGGGCGCCGGGCTCCGCCAGGGCGCTGGCCAGCCGCCGTTCCTTGTCGGCAGCGTTGCGGCACGGAACGACGGCAAAGCTCAGGTTGGGGCGGTCAAAGCCGGTGGTGACGCGCACGGGATCACGCAGGGACAGCCGCCGGACGATGTCCTCGCCCACGCGTGGCGTCGCCGTCGCAGTGAGCGCCAGCGTGCTCCGCGCCCCCACCCGGGCCGCCACGTCGGCCAAAGTGAAGTAGTCAGGGCGGAAATCGTGGCCCCACTGGGAGACGCAGTGGGCCTCGTCGACCACGAACAGGCCGACGTCGGCTCCGGCCAGAGCGCGCGCGAACGCCGCCGACCCGAAGCGCTCGGGCGCCACGTAGAGCAGCTTGACCTCGCCTCGGCGCGCACGATCCACTGCCTCGGCGTTGGCCCCATACCCACGCTGAGCGTTGACGAGCGCCACCTTGCCGGGAGCGATGCGCTCGAGCGCGGTGACCTGGTCCTGCATCAGCGAGACCAGCGGCGAGACCACGAGCGTGAGATCGTCTCGCATCAGCGCCGGAAGCTGGTAGCACAAGGATTTGCCCGATCCCGTGGGCATCACCACGAGCCCGTCGCGCCCGGCGAGCGCGGCCTGCACGGCCTCGGCCTGACCGGGCCGGAAGTGCTCGAAGCCGAACAGGCGCTGGAGGGCGTGACGCGGGTCCATGGGGCCGACGACCATAGCGCCGGCTTCGGCGGCTAAAACGGGCTTGCGCCGCCGCGCGGGCCACGAGCTGACGCCGCCCTACCGCGCCTTCCGTTCAGGCGCGAACCAGGGGGAGTTCTTGCTCAAGCGCGAACTTTCCCTTGGCGTCCTCGCTGCCCGCCAAGGGGTAATCCCCGCTGAAGCAGGCGTCGCAATGGCGTCCCCGGGAGGCACCCACCGCCTCGTAGACGCCCTCGAGCGACAGGTAGTGCAACGAGTCGGCTCCGACCTCGGCGGCGATCTCCGCCACAGTCCGCTCGTGGGCGATCATCTCTTCACGGGTGGACATGTCGATCCCGTAGTGGCAGGGATGCCTGATCGGGGGCGCGGAGATCCGCAGGTGGATTTCGGCCGCGCCGGCATCGCGCAGCATCTGCACGATCTGCCGGGTGGTGTTGCCGCGCACGATCGAGTCATCCACGACGACCAGGCGCTTGCCCTCCACCACCTCGCGAAGCGGATTGAACTTCAGCCGCAGGCCGTGGCGGCGCAGCTCCTGTCCGGGCTGAATGAAGGTCCGGGCGACGTACCGGTTCTTGATGAAGCCGTCGTCCTGGGGCAGCCCGGAGGCCCGGGCGAGCCCGCGGGCGGCGGCGTTGCCCGAGTCGGGCACCGGGATCACGACGTCAGCGTCGACCGGCGCCTCGCGCCACAGAATCTCACCCATCCGGGCCCGGGCGACCTGGAGGACGGTTCCGGCCATGCGCGAGTCGGGACGGGCGAAGTAGATGTACTCGAACACGCAGAAGGCCGAACGGTCCCCGCTCGTGACCTGGCGCGACTCGAGCCCGCGCTCTGACAGGGTGACCATCTCCCCGGGAGCGACGTCGCGGACGAAGTGCGCCCCGATCAGATCAAAGGCGCAGGACTCGCTGGCCACGCAGTAGGCGTCCCGGTCTCCGCTGGGATCGTCGATCCGGCCGATCGCCAGCGGCCGCACGCCATGCGGGTCGCGGAAGGCGACCACCGCATCATCGGTCATGACCACCGTCGAGAAGGCTCCCTGCAGGCGCGGCAACACATCGGCAACAGCATCTTGGATGGTGTCGGCCGGATGGGTGGCCAGGAGCGCGGCGATGATCTCGGAGTCAGAGGTCGATCGGAACGGGACGTCGCGCCCGCGTAGCTCGGAGTGCAGCTCGACGGCGTTGGTCAGGTTGCCGTTGTGAGCCAGGGCCAGCGTGCGGCGGTC
>JBAPXO010000585.1:0-5185 GCA_049284255.1 Solirubrobacteraceae bacterium
GCCCAGGACCAGAGCGACGCCCTGAAGGCCGAGGCCGACGGTCTCGACGCTCTGGCCCAGCGCGGCTACGCCAACGAGCACCTCGACCAGCTGGTCGTGGACGTGCTTCTCGGGGTGCGCTAGTCAGGGCACAGGTACCGGCGGCTCGTCGCCGTCGAGCGCATGCACCGGCTGGGCTGCCGGCTGCGAGTTCGCGACCCAGGGCCGCGCCAGGTACAGCCAGGCGGCCGCAGCCAAGAGCAGAATCGCGCACAGGATCCAGCCCAGGGCGAGGGTCGGGACCCCGATGTACTTCAGCCCCGAGGCGAGGATCGTGAACGCGATGACGGGACGGATGTAGCGATCGGGCACTGTGGATGAGAGCAGCGAGCCGATCAGCACTCCGGGCACGCTGCCGATGATCAGAGAGCCGGTGACCGCGAACTCGACGTGCCCGAAGATCAGCGCCCCGATCGCCGCTGCCAGGGTGAGAGGAACCGCCTGGGACAGATCGGTGCCGACGAGCTGGTTGGCGCCCAGCCGCGGGTAGACGAAGAGCAGTCCGACGATCATCAGCGAGCCCGATCCGACCGACGTCAAGCCGACGATCACCCCACCGACGATCCCGATCGCCAGCGTGAGCACCGGGCGGACCGAGACGTCGGTGACGAAGCCATCACGACTGTTGCCGCCGCGGCGATCGAGGACGAACCGCAGCAACATGGCGCCCGCTCCAACCAGAAGAGCCGCACCGAGGAAGACCTCGATGTGGTTCTCGGCGGACTTGGCGTTACCCATCAGGTGCAGGAGATAGGTACCGAGGAAGGCGGCCGGCACCGACCCCACCACCATCCAGCCGACGAGCTTGGTGTTGACCGTGCCCGCGCGCCAGTGCACGGCGGCCCCGATCGGTCGCATGACAACGGCCGCCACGAGGTCGCTGGAGATCGCCGTGGAGGGAGTGACCCCAAAGAGCAAGATGAGCATCGGGGTCATGAGCGCGCCCCCGCCGGCGCCGGTCATCCCCACGAGCAGCCCGACGATCGCGCTGCCCAGGACGATGTAGGGGTCGATGTGCATCCCTTTAGCCGGCGCCCAGCGTGGCCGCCGCGATTCGGCGCTGAGCCTCGGTCTGCTCGTCGACACCGCGCTGCGCCGGCAGTTCGCCGGGCGGTCTCCCGAGCAACAGCCAGCCATCGGGGATGGCTCGGATGTGGCCGCGGCGAGCGAGGTCCGTAAGAGCGCTCGTGACCGTCGGCCGGCGCGCCGCAACCAGGTCGGAGAGCACCGCATGGGTGAGGCGAACCGGGAGCACGACTCCGTCGGTGCGCACCCGCCCCCAGCGGCCCGAGAGGTGCCAGAGGAGCATGTGCAGGCGAACGTCCACCCGGGCCTGGTGAACGATCGCCATATTCACCGCCAGGTGGCGCGAGCGCATGATGGCGCGGGCGAACAGCCGGCTTGCGACCTGCGGGAAGCGCGTCATGCGACGCACGAAGCGCTCGTCGAGCACGGCCAGGCGAGCGGGCTCGAGCACCTGCCAGTCGTTGCTGAGGGCCAGTGGGAGCGGCGCCAGCTCGCCGTGCACTGAGCGCATGACGTCGCCCTGTCCCAGCAGCTCGGCTCCGAAACGGTGCTCGATCCCGACGCGGTGGATGAGCATCCCGTCCAGGACGAGCAGACCGATCCCGTCGTCGAGCGCGATCTGGCGCTGACGCCAGGGTCCGGACGGAACCTGAATCTCGCGTGCGACGAGCGCGTCGAGCGCCTCCCCGAGCAGCCCAGGTTCGATCCCGTCGGCCAGCTCGGGGTCCTCTCGCAACACGTGGCAGACGTTGGCTGTCAGACGACCGACCTGCGTCACCGCTCCCACTCTGCCAGAGCCGTCATCTGCACCGCCCCCGGCGCCGGTCTTCGAGGGCATCTCTATGCCCGGGCGGCGCTCGTCGGGGTCCGGGTCCGGTCGACGAGTTCAGCGAGTGCCCGGCTGACCTCGTCGGGGCGTTCCAGCGGGGACATGTGGCCGGTCCGCGGGAGCTCGACGAGCGCGGCGAGGTCGGGGAGGGCCTCCGCGATGCGCTCAGAATGGGCGGGAGGCGTGAGCCGATCGTCGGTGCCTGTGAGGACCAGTGTCGGAACGTCCAGACGGGTGACGGCCTCCCACAGATCCATCTCGAACATGGCCTTGGCGCAGGCGGAACGCACGTCGGGAGGGCATTCGAGCAGCATCCGCTCATAGAAGGCGACGTCTCCGGCACGCGCTCCGGGTCCAAAAGCGCAGTAGCGCAGCAGCCACTGCTGGGCGGGCGAAGAGAAGCCCGGAAGCGGCGCACTGGATCCCAACACGAGCTCTGAGGCCCACGGGTTGTTCAGCCACTTGGCGGCGAGCTCACCGAACAGCCGGTGTCCGGTGACCAGATCGCCGAAGCCGGTGTTGAGCAGCGCGGCGGCGCGGACGCGCGCCCGCACATTGTGGTGCTCGGCCCACGCTGCGATCGACATCGCGCCCAGCGAGTGGCCGACAACCGTGGCCCGCTCTCCCTCGCCCACGGCTGCCGCGAGCACCGCCTCGAGGTCCTCGCCGAAGCGCTGCAGCGAGTAATCGTGGCCGGCGGCGGGACCGCTTGAGCCGTGGCCACGGAGGTCGTAGGCGACGACCCGCAGGCCGCGCTCGTTCAGGCGCTCGACCACCGGCCCCCAGTAGCGCAGCTGCTCGGTCCAACCGTGGCCGAGGATGAGCGTGTCGCCGTCCTCGGGGCCGAAGCTCTCGGCGTGCAGGGGGGTGCCGTCGGCCGAGCGCAGGCTCAGGGCACGCCCGTCCAGCGGCGCGGTCAGCCGGGCGTAGACGGGATCACGAGACAGCGTGCGCAGGTGACGGCGCTGCACGGCGACTGCGGTGCCGACGGTCCCCGCCACAGCGATCGCCGCCGCCGTCCGCCGCTGGATCCGGGGAGCAGTCATGGGGGAGAAAGCTACCCTGCGGCGCTGAGATCCACCCTTTGGGATCCTGCGGGTCCGATCTCGACAGCTGGCGCCCACGGCGTAGGATGGCGCCCGTGCGGATCGGCATGCTCACCGGCGGAGGCGACTGCCCCGGTCTCAACGCGGTCATCCGCTCGGCGGTGCGCAAAGGAATCGACGAATACGGCGATCAGCTGATCGGCTTTCGCGACGGCTGGCGAGGGGTGCTCGAGGACGTCGCCGAGGAGCTGACGATCGAGTCGACTCGCGGGATCCTGCCGCGCGGCGGCACAATCCTGGGGAGCTCGCGCACCAACCCGACCAAGCGTGAGGATGGGGTGGAGGCGGTGCAAGAAACGCTGCAGCGCCATCACCTCGACGGCCTGATCGCGATCGGCGGCGAGGACACGCTAGGTGCGGCCAACCGTCTACGCGAAGCTGGCGTGAACGTGATCGGCGTGCCCAAGACGATCGACAACGACCTCGGCGCTACCGACCAGACCTTTGGTTTCGACACCGCGCTCCAGGTCGCCACCGAGGCCATCGACCGCCTTCACACCACCGCCGAGAGCCATCACCGCATCCTCGTCGTGGAGGTGATGGGCCGGAACGCCGGCTGGATCGCCCTGCATTCCGGGATCGCCGGCGGCGCCGACGTCATCCTGATTCCGGAGCTCGAGTTCGACATCGATGAGGTGTGCCGCCTGATCGGCCGTCGCCACGGGCGTGGTCGCTACTTCTCGATCGTGGTCGCCGCCGAGGGCGCGATGCCCAAGCAGGGGACGCTGAGCGTCGCGACCGGCGAGCTCGACGAGTTCGGCCACCCGCGCCTGGGCGGTATCGGACAGCTGCTCGAGAGAGAGATCGAGGCCCGGACCGGATTCGAGACCCGGGCCACCGTGCTCGGTCATGTTCAGCGCGGGGGGACCCCGACCGCCTTTGATCGCGTGCTCGCGACCCGACTTGGCCTGGCCGCCATCGAGGCCGCCCATGCCGAGCGCTGGGGAACAATGACGGCGCTGCGCTCGACGGAGATCAAGCTCGTCGAGCTGGCCGACGCAGTCGCCGAGGTGCGCCGCGTGCCGGTGGCGGAGTACGAGAGCTTCGGGGTCCTGTTCGGATGACCGCACGGCCCCGGATCGAGGTTCAGCAAATCGTCTGTTTGAGGGTGCGGAGTTCCGTCTATGCTGCAAAATAGTGGCCGACCTCGCACACATGCGCGCGTGACCAAGCCGACCGGCTCGCCGAGGTAGCCCGGATGCAGATCGGCTTCGTGGGACTGGGCAAGATGGGCGGCAACATGGTGACCCGCATCCGACGGGACTCCGACCATGAGGTCGTTGCCTTCGACTTCTCCGAGGAGGCCGTCAAGCAGGCCGAGGAGCACGGGGCCAGCGGAGCTGGATCGCTGGAGGAGGTGGTCGAGAAGCTCTCGACGCCGCGCGCGGTGTGGATCATGGTCCCCGCCGGCAAGCCGACCACCGAGACGATCGACAAGCTGTGCGAAGTCCTCGCCGAGGGTGATCTGATCATCGACGGCGGCAACTCCAAGTGGAGCGACTCCGTCGACCATCACGCCAAATGCGCCGAGCACGGCGTCGCCTTCGTCGACGTCGGGACCAGCGGCGGGGTCTGGGGACTCGAGATCGGCTACTGCATGATGGTCGGCGGGGAGGATGAGGCCGTGGCGCGCCTGGCGCCGATCCTCGACGTGCTCGCCCCTCACGGCTCGATTGAGGAGGAGGGCGGCTACCCGGCGGCGGCGGGCTGGGGTCACATGGGGGGGCCGGGCTCGGGCCACTACGTGAAGATGGTCCACAACGGCATCGAGTACGCACTCATGCAGGCCTACGCCGAGGGATTCGAGCTGCTGCATAAGGCCGACTACGGCCTCGACGTCGAGCAGATCGCCAAGCTCTGGGGTCAGGGGTCGGTGATCCGTTCGTGGCTCCTCGAGCTCGCGGCCCGTGCCTTTGAACAGGACGGCAACGACCTCGAGTCGCTCGAGGGTTGGGTCGACGACTCCGGCGAGGGCCGGTGGACGCTGGATGAGGGGATCGCCTACGACACCCCGATGCCCACGCTGGCCGCCGCCCTGTTCGCCCGCTTCAGCTCCCGCGGCGCCGGCGACTACTCGGCCCGCACGGTTGCCGCGCTTCGCAACCAATTCGGTGGCCACGCCGTCAGGACCGCGCCCAAGCAATGAGCACCACTTCTCCGCTGAACCTGACCTCGTCTGACAACC
>JBAPXO010000586.1:0-2509 GCA_049284255.1 Solirubrobacteraceae bacterium
GCTCCCCGCAGGCCGGGGTGTACTCCGAGGGCTTGATCACGACCCGATTGCCCGCCGCGAGCATCTCGACCAGCGGCCCGACCGAGAGGTCGAAGGGAAAGTTCCACGGCACGATCGTGCCGATCACTCCCTTGGGCTGAGGCGCGACGTACGCTCGCCCTGAGCCGAACAGCGCCGGATCGGAATGACGGGGCTCGGGAGCCATCCAGCTCTCCAGGTTCTCCGCGACGTACATCGCGCGGCCCGCCGGACCGAGCACCTCGATCAGGTCAGCCGCCAGACGCGGGTGAACCCCAAAATCGCTGCTCATCGCCTGCTCGATCTCGCTGCGATTGGACATCAGCATCCCGGCGAGGGCCCCGAGCAGCTCCAGGCGCTCGGGCAGCGATGGGAACGGGTCAGCGCGAAAGGCCGCGCGCTGGAGCTCCACGGTCCGGTCGAGCTCCGCGATCGCGGCGGCGTCCTCGCCCGTGCTCGCGCTTGCGTTCTCGATGATCGCCATGCCCGTCTCCTCTCGCTCGCTCAGACGCCAACACTACGCCTCCCGCGCTACTCAGTTGAGCGCCCGAGCAGATTCCAACGCGTCCGTGATCGCCGCGGCGAACTGGCGTGGCGCCTCCAGGGGCGAGAAGTGGCCGACGCCTGGCATGGGCTCGAGGGTCACATCGCTGAAGAACTCGTCAAGCCGGTCACCCCAGTCGGGGGGAAACAGAGGATCGTGCTCGGGCCACAGCACTCTGGTCGACACGGAGATCCGCTGCTGGGGATCCGGAGCCTTCTCGGCCAAGCTGGTGGCCACCGTTCCCGCCCCGGCGCGGTACCAGTTGATCGACGCCGTGAAGGCTCCAGGAGCCGCGTAGAGGTCGGTCAGCCGCTGCAGCTCGTCATCAGAGGGTGTGAACGACGGTCCCGACCAGTGCGACCAGAAGTGATCCAGATAGCGGCGGACGGCCTCGGGATTGCCGTCGACCAGCTCGGTCGAGAGGTCTAGGCGATGAAATGCCTGGTACCAGAACTCCCGCAGGGACGCCTCGCTGAGAACACGATCGCCAACGCCAGGCAGCGGAGGCGCGACCACCAGCGCTCCCACGGCCTCGGCATCGGTGCGGGCGAGGTGTTGCGCGACCCGGCTGCCCACGTCATAGCCCGCGATCACCGGCCGGTGCAGGCCGAGTTCTGCGACCAGTCCCCGGATGCTGGCGGCCTGAGCGTCAGCGGCAAATTCTCCGGGCTCGCGCACGTGCTTGTCTGAGCCTCCGAAGCCCCGAAGATCGGGCATTAGGACGTCGGCGTGGCCCTCGACCAGGGGGGCGACTTCGCGCCAGTCGTGATGATCGCCCGGCCAGCCGTGTAGGAGCACGACCGCGGGCCCGGTTCCCCGGCGTTCGTAGGCCAGGGAAAAGCCGTCGACAGGCGCGGAGCGCAGCATCGCCGCAAGCGTACGCGAGGCGGTCGCTGCTCAGGGGAGAGCTTCGCCTGTGTCTACCGTTACAGGCAATGTGTCCCGACGATCGGCTATCGGTGGGGCGGAGCGAGATCCCCGCCTCGCTGAACCCCGCCCTCGCGGAGGCTCGCTTCTGCCCGCGATGCGGCAAGCCGGCCGACGTGAACTTTCCCCAGCGCATCACATGCCCGCACTGCGGCTATAGCGCGTACTACAACCCCAAGCCCGTCGCCGCGGCGATTCCGGTCGACGACGCCGGGAAGGTGATCCTGCTGCGCCGAGGATTCGATCCTGGTCAGGGGCTGTGGACGTTTCCCGGCGGATTCGTCGACCTTGGCGAATCGGTCGAGGAGGCCGCCCACCGTGAGACCGACGAAGAGCTGGCTATGCCCATCGCGCTCGGTCCGCTGGTCGGCGTCTACTCGCATCCGGACGACCGGGTGGTGTTGATCGTGTTTCGCGCGCGGGCCCTCGGCGAGCCGCGAACCAGTGCCGAGGCGACTGAGGTTCGCACGTTCGCCGTGAGCGAGATCCCCTGGGACGATCTGGCCTTCTGGTCGACCGCCCAGGCCTTGCGCGACGCCTTCCAGAGCTGAGCTTCCAACTATTCTCGTCCGCGATGGACTCCTCCGCCGAGCATGTCGCCCGCTACATGTCCTCACTTGAGGCCGAGGTGCACGAGGTCGCGCCCGGCGAGTGGGGGCTCGTGCTCGACGCCGCCGGCTACGTCCTCAACGTGGGCGTGACCGTTCGCGGTCCCTTCCTGCGGGCGCAGGCTGCGGTTCTGCCCCCCGGCCTCATCGATCCCCACCAGCTCTTGTACTGGAATCGCCAGGCGCCCTTCGTGTGCTTCGCCGAGAACCAAGCCGGGGAAGTCTTTGTCTGCGGCGAGCTCCCCCTCAGCTCGCTGGATACCGAAATGCTCGACCAATTTCTCGGGTTGTTGCTGTCAAGCGCGACCCGCGCCCGAGAGTTCGCGATCCAGGCCGCCTGAGAAGCCTCCACCTGTGGCCCCCGAATTCGAGTATCAGGCACGTCTGCAGTTGCGCTGGCGCGACATGGACA
>JBAPXO010000587.1:0-3026 GCA_049284255.1 Solirubrobacteraceae bacterium
CGCCGTGGCGCCGCTGACCAAGACCGAGCCGATCGAGGCTCAGCCGCCCGATAACCCGGCGATCGTCGACACCGCGCGGATCAACCCTGACACCAGGACCCAGTTTCACGTCCTACGCCACGCCGACTCAACGTCGACCTCCGTCGACCAGACCCACATCGCCCTCGACTTCAATGCCAAGCCGATCTCCGCGATCACCTACACCTACGACGACACCGATCCGGCGCTCGTCTACACCGGGAACTGGTCGCACGTCGCCAACCAGAGCTACACCGGCGGCGACTACAAGAACACGGAGTCGTTCTCCAACACCGCGGGCGACTCGATGAGCGTCAACTTCACCGGGACCGCGGTGCGCTGGATCGGCTCGCAGACCAACAACCATGGATATGCCGACGTCTACATCGACGGCGTCAAGCAGGCCACCGTCGACTGCTCGGGGAACGCGAGCCAGGCCGTTCTGTTCTCCAAGACGGGTCTGAGCAGCGGGACTCACACCCTCAAGATCGTCGTGGACGGGACCCACAGCAGCGCCTCGACCGACAACTACGTTTCCATCGACGCGATCGACGTCCCAGTGGCCGCCACGACCACTCCGACGTACCCCGTCGTGCCCCAGCAGCCGGGAACGGCGATCACGCTCGACGGGCGTGACTCGCACATCATCGTGGCCAACTACCGGCTGGGCGACTCCCAGCTGCAGTACTCGACCTCGGAGATCATGACCCAGGCGACGATCGCCAACCGTGACATCGCCGTGCTCTACGGCGACCCCGGCACCGACGGCGAGACCGTCCTGCGCTATGCGACGAGGCCCCACGTGCACGTGAGCGGAGGCTCGGTCACGACAACGTGGGACGCCGCTCGCGGCGATCTGCGCCTGGACTACCACCACACCGGCCTCATCCGGGTGACCATCACCCACTCCGGGCGGCGACCGCTGCTGCTGCTGCTCGCCGATAAGCCGACGGCAGAGACGTTCTGGCGTCAGGACACCGCCGCCGGCCCAGTGCTGGTGCGCGGCACCCACCTGCTGCGAACCGCGCAGAGCAGCGCGGGCGGCCAGCGTCTGGCGCTCACCGGAGACAACGGCAGCGATCCCAAGATCGAGGTCTTCAGCGCCGCGCGTCACGTGTCCTGGAACGGCCGGCCGGTGCGGACGATCGAGACCCCGAGCGGCAGCCGGGTCGGATTCATCCCAACCGCAGCCAACGTCCGCCTCCCCGCGCTCACCCAGTGGCGCCACGAGGAGGAGTCTCCCGAGGCCTCGCCGAGCTTTGACGACTCGAGCTGGCAGGTGGCCAACAAGACGACCACGAACAGCGTCACCCCGGTCCAGTCGCTTCCCATCCTGTACGCCGACGACTACGGCTTCCACACCGGAAACGTCTGGTACCGGGGGCACTTCAAGGCCACCGGCAATGAGACCGGCATCCATCTCGTGTCCGATTCCGGCGGCGGCGCCCAGGCGTTCTCGGCCTGGATCAACGGTCACTTCCTGGGAAGCTCGACGACGGGCAGCGGTGATTTCACCTTCCCCTCCGGAGCCCTGCGTCCCGGGGCCGACAACGTCATCTCGGTGCTCACCGTCAACATGGGCCACGAGGAGGACTACAACTCCACCAACGCCAACAAGACGGCACGCGGGCTGACGACCGCCTCGCTCCTCGGGGCGTCGACGCCGGTCACCTGGCGCATCCAGGGCAACCTCGGCGGCGAGAACATCCAGGATCCGGTGCGCGGCCCGCTGGCCTACGGCGGACTGTTCGGCGAGCGCGAGGGCTGGGATCTCCCGGGCTATCCCGACCGCAGCTGGGCCCCGGTGACCCTCCCCACCACTGACACCACGCCGGGTGTCTCGTGGTATCGCACGACCGTGTCGCTGCACCTGCCACCCGGGCAGGACACCTCGATCGGGGTCACGTTCTCCGACAACCCGACGCGACGCTACCGCGCCCTGCTGTTCGTCAACGGCTGGCAGATGGGCGACTACGTCAACTACGTCGGTCCCCAGCACAGCTTCCCGATTCCCAACGGGATCCTGAGAACCGATGGGCGCAACACGATCGCCATCGCAGTGTGGAACCTCGACTCGAGCACCGGCGGGCTCGGCCAGGTGTCGCTGACCAACTACGGCAGCTACACCTCCTCCCTGCGCGTGGCGCCGGTCTACAGCCCGGGATACAGGGCGCTCTACGGCGGCACCTCGCGGTCGGGCCACAGGGCGGAAGCGATCAGGTGAGCTGCTGGCCGAGGTGGGCGCGCTCCGGCGGCCCACCTCGCTTCGGCCACTGGCTAGTGCCCGGGAGCGAGCGCCAGCCGCTTGGTGATCGTGCGCGCCTTGCCCCCGCTGGGGAGGAGGACGACCGAGACCGAGAGGTGACCCTTGCCACGGTGCAACAGCGTGAGCGCGACGTGGCGCAGGTGAACGGTCAGCTTGCCCTGCTTGTGGGCGGCGATCGAATAGCGACCGGATCCAAGCTCGGTGCGCTTGGGGTGCTTACGTGAGCCGGTGATCGCGTACAGGGTGAGCTTGCCCGCGCATCGCGAGGCCGCCGAGCAGCGAAGCTTGATGGTCAGCGCGCCCGAGCGTGATGCCTTCAGCGAGCCGGTGAGCGACGGCGGCTGCGGCTTGGATTTGTTGGCGGGGGCGTCGACGACGTAGCTGACCGACTGCGTGCCCGAGTTCCCGGCGTAGTCGGTCGCAGCCACCGTGAAAGTGTGCGGGCCGGAGGTGGTCGTGTCGACCGGGCCGGTCGCCGCACAGCGCTGCACGCCGGTGCCGGTCCCGTCGTTGCAGGAGAACTGCGGCGTGACGCTCTGGCCTTCGAAGAACTGCTCGCCCGAGACGGGCTGGGTGATGGTGATCGCCGGCGCCGAGGTGTCGTTGAGCACGGTGATCGGGGTCATGACGTAGTTCTGGGAGGTCACGGTCTGGCCCGAGATGTAGTTGCGGACCGGCAGCGTCGAAAAGTCTCCGCTCTCGACGACCGGCAGCGCCGCGATCTCGTCCATCACGTTGAGGC
>JBAPXO010000588.1:0-5365 GCA_049284255.1 Solirubrobacteraceae bacterium
GGGGATTCGGCGAGACGGCGCCGTTGCTGTTCACGGCGGCCGGCGCCTCGGCGCTGACCTTCAGCCTGAGCGCGCAGATGAACTCGCTCCCGCTGCAGATCTACAACGACGTGCTGTCGCCGAGAGCCGCGGTGGTCGCGCAGGCATGGGCGGCGGGCTTGACTCTGGTCGCCATAGTCTTGATCCTCAACCTGATCGCGCGTTTCATCGCGCGAAGGAGCCACCTGGCATGAATCCACCAGAAACCACGAGCAAGGAACCAGGTCAGATGTCAACCGCACGGGATGAGTCCCAGCGAGCGGGGGAGGCGCCTGACCCATCGGAGAAGGCGCATGCCCGTACCGGTCACGGCGTCAAGGTGAGAGGGCTGAAGGCCTTCTACGGAGCCGCCGAGGCCGTGAAGGGGATAGACATCGACTTCCCTCCCAACGAGGTGACGGCAATCATCGGTCCATCGGGATGCGGCAAGTCGACGATGGTGCGCTGCATAAACCGGATGCACGAGGAGATCCCCGGAGCCCGCGCCGAGGGCAGCGTGACCCTCGACGAGCTCAACCTCTATGAGGCTGGTGTCGACGTCACCGCCGTCCGCCGAATGATCGGGATGGTGTTTCAGAAACCCAACCCATTTCCAACGATGTCTGTCTTCGACAACGTCGCGTCCGGACTGCGCCTGACCGGCACCAAGCGCGACAACCTGAAGGAGACCGTGCACCGAGCCCTGCGCTCGGTCGGGCTGTGGGAAGAGGTCAAGGATCGCCTGTCGGCACCGGGCGTGGGCCTGTCCGGCGGCCAGCAGCAGCGGCTTTGCATCGCCCGCACGGTGGCCGTCTCGCCGGAGGTCATCCTGATGGACGAGCCCTGCTCGGCGCTTGACCCGATCGCCACCCTCAGGATCGAGGAGCTGATCGACGAGCTCAAGGCGCGCTACACGATCGTCATCGTTACCCACAACATGCAGCAGGCCGCCCGGGTCGCGGATTCGACCGTGTTCATGCTCGATGGCCAGGTGATCGAGCACGCGCCCACCAACGACCTGTTCACCAAGCCCTCCGACGAGCGCACCGAGCGCTACGTGACTGGCAAATTCGGTTAGGCGAGGGACAAATGCTTCAGATACTTCGAGAATTCGCTGGGAAGTTCGGCTGATGAAAGAGACACGACACCAGTTCCGTGAGGACCTGAAAGACCTCGAGCGCCAGGTGCTCGGCGGCCTCGACCTCGTCACCAGCCAGCTGGATCGGGCGCTCGAAGCCGTTAGCTACCAGGACGTCGAGCTGGCGGCCATGGTGGTCGCCGACGACGATCGGATCGACGGGCGTTACCTGGAGGTCCACCAGGGGATCCTCTCCCTGCTCGCCCGCCAGGCCCCGGTCGCCGGGGATCTGCGAATCGTCGCCGCCCTGCTCCACGTCATCCGCTGCATCGAGCGGATGGGCGACCAGTGCGTGAACATCGCCAAGCTCGTGCCCCTCTCCGGCCACGAGTCGCCCAAGGACAAGGACATCCTCGACTCGGTCGAGCGGATGGGCGAGCTCGCCCGCTCGCAGGTCTCCCAGGCCAAGGAGGCGCTGGGCTCGCGTAACGTCGATCTCGCGCGGGACCTGGCGCGTCAAGACGAGGAAATAAACCGTCTCAACCGGTCCATCTTCCGTCGCGCCGTCGACGTGGGCGACGACCTGGATATGCGCGAGTGGGCGATGTTCATGATCCTCGTCGCGCGCTGCCTGGAACGGATCGGCGACAACACGGTCGACATCGCCGAGCAGGTCGTGTTCGTGGTCACCGGCCTGTTCCGGGAGATGGATCCCACGACGGTTCCCGAGACCATTCGGTCTCGCTAAGCGTCTAAACCCCAGCACAGAGCCATAAAACTGGGCGCCTCGCGGGCCCACATCTTTAGCCACGCGGCCAATGAACGGCTGCGTCGGCCGACGTACCTTGTTCGGAATGAGAACGCGTCCGCCTCAGATCGTGGCGTTCGGTGGCGGCGGTTTCTCGATGGAGTGGGGCAACCCATTGCTCGACGACCACGTCCTCTCGCTGACCGGGGTGCAGTGCCCGAAGGTGTGTTTCCTTCCCACGGCCAGCGGCGACGCTGACCACTACGTGGTGCGCTTCTACCGCGCCTTTCCCGGCTCGCGCTGCGAGCCCTCACACATCTCGTTGTTTCGCCGTGAGACCGGCGTCGGCGATCCTCGCGCTCACCTCCTCGCCCAGGACCTGATCTACGTCGGGGGTGGCAGCCTGGTCTCGCTGATGGGCACCTGGCGGGCTCACGGCATCGACCTGGCCCTGCATGAGGCGTGGCGGGCCGGCGTGGTGCTGTGCGGCGGCTCGGCGGGCTCGCTGTGCTGGTTCTCGGAGGCCGTGTCGTGCTTTCACGAGGGTCCGGCGCGGCGCCTGGACGGGCTCGGCTTTCTGCCGTGGTCAAACGCCGTGCACTACTCCGACGAGCCCGGACGGCGCTCGGCCTTCCTGGCGGAGGTGGCCGCCGGCATGGTCCCCGGCTACGGCGTCGGGGACGCGGCGGCGCTGCACTTCGTCGGCACCGACCTGGCCGAGGTCGTGAGCTCGCGCCCGGAGGCTCGCGCTCGCTACGTGTACGGCGACGGCGCCGGCGGGGCGAGCGAACGCGAGCTGCCGGTCCGCTATCTCGGCGAGCCGTGCCCAGTCGGTCTCGACGGCGCCGAAGCCGAGCTGGCTTCAGGCATCGTCGGCGGGTCGGCGCTCGCGGCGTGACCCGCGCCTTGCGGCGGACATGCGCCGAAGCGGCGACTACGCCATGCTGGCGGTCAGTGCCCAAGGCTGAGCGTGACGACCCTCGCCGGATACTCGCGATGGGAGGCGGCGGCTTCACGATGGAGGAGCGCTCCCCGGCGCTCGACCGGCTTGTTTTGACCCTGACCGGCAAGCCCGTTCCCAAGATCTGCTTCCTGCCCACGGCCAGTGGCGACGGTCGCGAGCAGACCACGCGCTTCTACGAGCGCTTCTCGGCATGGCCGTGCGAGCTCAGTGTCCTGTCGCTGTTTGCGCTCGGGCGCGACCGCCTCGATCCCCGCGAGCACCTGCTCGCGCAGGATGCCGTCTACATCGGCGGCGGCTCGATGCGAAACATGCTCGCGGTGTGGCGCGAGCACGCCGTCGACGCCGCCATGCGCACCGCCTGGGAGCGCGGAATCGTGCTCGCCGGGTTGAGCGCAGGAGCGATGTGCTGGTTTGAGGGAGGGGTGACGATGAGCGGCGGATACGCCGCTGCGGCGCGGGGCATGGGGCTGCTCCCGGGCAGCATGTCGGTGCATATGGACGGCGAGCCCGAGCGCCTGCCGGTCTTTCGTCAGGCGATCGCCGCCGGCAAGCTCCCGGACGGATACGGCGTCGACGACGGCGCCGCTCTCCTGTTCGCCGGCCGCCGCCTCAGCGCGTGCGTGAGCTCGCGATCCGGCGCGCGGGTGATCCGCATCCGGTCCGACGGCGCCGGCGCTACCACCGAGCAGGGCGTGGCGGTCAAGCCGCTGCCGGGAACCGAGCACGCGGCCCGGGAGGGCGGGGTGGAGGGGCTCAAGGCCTCAGATGGGGTCTCGGAGCTGCGTTCGCTGCGCGCGGGTCGCCATCGCTGGGAGTGACGAGGGTCAGCCGCGCGCCGGGCGGGCCGATCCCTGACGGCGCCGGACGGCGATCAGGGCGCCGGCGACCACGACGGCCGCGACCACGAGCCCGACCAGAATCGCCGTGCTTGAGGACCCGCTCCCAGCCTTGGTCGAGACCGGGCCACCCGTCGCCGCGTGGCCATCGGCTGCGCTCATCTTCGCGACGGCGGTGATCGCCGCCTGCGCCAGGTCGTCGCTCGTCGGGCCCGCGGGCCGGGGTAGCTTGGCGACGGCCAGCGCGACCGCGGGCTTGGTCGAGCGGACGCCGTAGCCGCCGGACATGACCACGAGCAGCGGCTGAGGGCCCTGGAAGCTGATCTCCCGGTCCAGGAAATCCGCGTAGGCCTGGGGCTTGCCGAACAGGCTCGTGATCACCCCCAGGTCGATCCGAGAATGGATCAGCGCCACCTTGACCGGAAAGCCGGCACGGTGAGCGGCGGCCGTCTCAGCGTTGAGCCGTTTCTCGAGCACTTGGGAGACCGGCGGCTGGTAGGGGTAGAAGACGTTTGCCCCGAGGAGGATGTCGCTGGCGGGATCTCCGTCGGCATGCGCGAGCGCTGGCACGAGCAGAGCGAGGAGCGCCACGATGAGCGGTGCAGCGGAGCGGCGCGCCATCGCCGACATTATCCTCAGCCGCCTGGCCTCCCAGAAATCCAAACGATCGCGTAAACGCCGCAATCCCAGCGCCGGCCCCCGGGCCGTGCCGTCGACGCGGCGCGAGGAGCGCGCCGAGCGCCAAGCCGCCGCCCAGCGACAGCTGCGCCGGGAGAGCCGTCCCCTGGGGCGCGACGGGGAGCGACCGACGAGCCCCTTCGGCGGGCTCCCGGTGTCTGAGTTTGCGATCTTCCTGGGCTTCATCGGGATCATCATCGGCTTCATCAACCATGGCGGCCCGGCGCTGATCGTTGGGATCGTGGTGTGCGCGTTCGGGGTTGTCGAGATCACAGGCCGCGAGCACTTCTCGGGCTACCGGTCACACACCATCCTCCTGGCCGCGATCCCGGCGATCGGCCTGGAGGTCGCGCTCGTGGCGGTGTTCGGCGAGCCCAAGGAGCGGGGCCTGCTGCTGGTGGCGGTGGTCCCGGTGTTCGGGATCTTGTTCTGGCTGCTGCGCCGCAAGTTCCAGGTCGCCCGCCAAGCGCGGCTGGCCCGTCCGCCGATGCCCTGAGCTCAGCGGATCTCGAGCGCCTCTTGGGGCGACTCGGCTCCCGCTGAGCGTTCGTCGGACGCCGAATCGGATTCGGCGGGGGTCGCGGGAAGATGCAGCGTGAAGATCGCCCCGCCGTCGGGCGCGTTCTCTACCGATGCCCCGCCGCCGTGCTGCTCGGTGACCTGGCGCACGATCGCCAGGCCGAGCCCGCTCCCCTGGCGGCCCCGGGAATTCGCGCCGCGGAAGAAGCGATCGAATACGTAGGGGAGGTCTCCAGCCGCGACCCCGGGTCCGTGGTCGCGAACCCGCACGCCGCCGACGCCGACCTCGAGCTCGACGGTTCCGCCGGGAGGCGAATGGCGTGCGGCGTTGTCGAGCAGGTTGTTGATCGCGCGACCCAGCCGCTCGGGCACGCCGTCGAGGCGGACGGGGAGCAGGATGGCCTCGAAGTTGATGCTCGGAGCGTTGCGGCGCGCACGGGCCAGCGACTCCGCGGCCACCCGGTCCAGGCGCACGTCCTCGGTCGCAGGTCCCGGCTGATCGCCGCGCGCCAGCTCGATCAGGT
>JBAPXO010000589.1:0-4877 GCA_049284255.1 Solirubrobacteraceae bacterium
GCTCGGGTCCGCTCCCGCCGGCCAGAAGATCTCGCTCGTGCTCCCGCTGCGCGCCGACGAGGCGGGCCTCGAGCGCCTGGCCACCGCGGTCAGCACCCCGGGGTCGGCGCAGTACGGTCACTACGAGTCGATCGCCACGCTCTCGCGCCGCTTCGGAGCCTCGCCCGCGGCCCGGGCGCGCACGCTCTCCTACTTGCGGTCGGCCGGGGCCAGCGGCGTCAAGATCGACGCCACCGGCCTGTTCGCCGACGCCACGATGCCGGTGGCGCTGGCTCAGCGCATGTTCAAGACGCCGCTGGCGAAATTCGGGCAGGCCGGAGCCGCCAGCTTCGTCGCGCCCGGGGGTGCCGCCCGCCTGCCGGCCGCGCTCTCAGGTGCGGTGACGGGGGTGGTCGGCATCGACACCCGGCCGCTGGTGGCGTCCGCGAACGTCGCGGGCCGGGGCGCGAGCGTGCCCGCCGACGCCGCCTGGACACGGAAGGCCGGCGCACCGGCTGGATCCTCCGGGCCAGGGATCGCCCATAGCTACGTTTCGGGCTACACCAGCCGGACGGGGTCAGCGGCCGGGTGCTCAGCCGCCACGAGTGGACCGGGCTTCACCCCCAATCAGTACCTGACGGCCTATGGCTACGCGCCGCTGCGGGCGGCGGGGATCCAGGGTCAGGGAGAGCGCGTGGCCCTGATCGAGATCGACGGGTTCCGGTATTCGGACGTGCGGACCTTCTCCAAATGCTTCGGACTGGCCACGCCCGCGATCAACTCCTTCGGGGTCGGGGTGTCTCGGTCCCTGGCGCCCGGGGGCGAGTCGACGCTCGACCTCGAGGTGCTCGACTCCGCGGCGCCCAAGCTCAAGTCGGTCGACGTCTACGAGACCCATACCGCCGCCAGCGACGTGCTGCGGGCGCTAACCGCACCGCTGCAGAACCCCGGGCGCAAGCCCGAGGTCATCTCGGCATCGCTCGGGGCTTGTGAGTCCGAGACGCTTGACTCGCTCGGGGTCTCGGGGGTGCGCAGCGTCGAGGGCTCGCTGGCGCTCGCGGCGGCCAGCGGGATCTCGGTCCTCTCGGCCAGCGGAGACGCCGGCTCCTCGGCCTGCGTGACCGACTCGGGCGAGCCCTATCCCCAGCTCGCGGTCAGTTATCCGGCCTCATCACCGTTTGTCACGGCGGTCGGCGGGACCAATGTGGCGCTGAGCTCCGCCAACTCGCTGACCGGTCAGGTGGTCTGGAACGACGCCCCGGCGGCCGTGGTCGCAGGGGGCGGCGGGGTGAGCGCCCTCTTTCACCGTCCCTCCTATCAGAAGGGCTTCGTGGTCCCCAACCGCCGCGTCCTTCCCGACGTCTCGATGCTCGCGGATCCCTACCCCGGCTACGAGATCTACTGTTCGGTCAGAGGCCCATGCACCGACAAGCGCAACCCCGATCCGTGGAGCACGGTGGGCGGGACGAGCGCCTCCTCGCCGCTCATGGCCGGCGGCCTGGCCCTGGTCGACCAGGTGCTGCGCATCCACGGGCGCCAGGACGTCGGGCTCGCCAACCCGCTGCTCTATGCCGTTGACCACTCCGCCTCCGGCAGGGCGGTGATCTCCGATGTCGTCGCCGGCGGCAACGATCTCGGTCCCAGCCTCGACGGCAAGCCGCTGGGATGCTGCACCGCTCACGCCGGCTTTGACTACGCCTCGGGCCTGGGGAGCGTCAACCTGGCGGCCCTGGCCTCCGCCGCCCAGACCATGGTTCCGGCGATCGTCAACGTTGGTCTGTCGCTGCCCGGCCAGCGCCACCCCGTGGCCAGCCGCCACCTTCTGGCGCGGGTGACGTGCTCGGGGGCGTGCCTGCTCGGCGCCTACGCGCGGATCGCGGTCGGACGCTCCAAGCGCTTGATCACGGCCGCCTCGAATATCTCGGTGCTCAAGGGCAAGGGGGCGCGGACGATCAAGATCGGGCTCAGCGGGAGTGGCTTGAAGCGCCTGCGGGGCGCCGTGGCCCATCACGACCGGGTGATCGCGACCGTCTACGGGGCGATCGTCGATCCCGGCGGGGATGTCGAGCGGCACACCCCGGGCAAGACCCTGCACATCACGCGCTGAGCCTCCGCGAGGAGGTGCGGCCGCTCCTCAAAATCGCTTGCGGAAGGCGCTCCAAGATGCGATAATCTAAGTCACACAGACTTAGATTTATACCGAAACTACGGAATCGCCAATGCAACCAGACCGCTTTACGATCAAGTCCCAGGAGGCGCTGCAGGCCGCCCAGCGGCTGGCCGACGACCGCCGCAACCCGCAGACCACGCCCGAGCACCTGCTCGCGGTCCTGCTCGAGCAGGAGGGTGGCGTGGTCGCCCCGGTCCTGCGCAAGCTCGGAGTCGAGCCCGCCGCCGTGCGCCAGGCGCTCGCCCCAGCGCTTGAGAAGCTGCCCACGCTGACCACTGCCGGCGGGCGCGAGGAGCCCGCGGGGGGCTCGGGCGAGCTCGTGCAGATCCTGCGCGCCGCCGAAAACGAGATGCGCGACCTGCACGACGAGTACGTCTCGACCGAGCACCTGATGCTGGCGCTCTCGGGATCGGACCCACCCACCCGCGCCGGAGACGCGCTGCGCTCTGCAGGGGCCAGCCACGACGAACTCATCAAGGCGCTGCAGGAGGTCCGCGGCTCGCACCGCGTCACCGACCAGAACCCCGAGGACAAGTTCCAGGCTCTGGAGAAGTACGGCCGCGACCTGACCGATGCCGCCTCCCAGGGCAAGCTCGACCCCGTGATCGGGCGCGACGACGAGATCCGGCGCGTCATCCAGGTGTTGAGCCGCCGCACCAAGAACAACCCCGTGCTCATCGGCGAGCCCGGCGTCGGCAAGACCGCGATCGCCGAGGGCCTGGCCCAGCGAATCGTCTCGGGCGACGTCCCCGACGGACTGCGCGACCGCCGCGTCATCTCTCTGGACGTCGGCAGCCTGATCGCCGGCTCCAAGTACCGCGGCGAGTTCGAGGACCGCCTCAAGGCCGTCCTCAAGGAGATCGCCGATGCCAACGGCACGATCATCCTGTTCATCGACGAGCTGCACACGATCGTCGGCGCCGGGGCCGCCGAGGGCGCCGTCGATGCCGCCAACCTGCTCAAGCCGATGCTCGCCCGCGGCGAGCTGCGCGCGGTCGGCGCGACCACGCTCGACGAGTACCGCAAGCACATCGAGAAGGACGCCGCGCTCGAGCGACGCTTCCAGCCGGTGTACGTCGGGGAGCCGAGCGTCGAGGACACGATCGCCATCCTGCGCGGGCTCAAGGAGCGCTACCAGGTCCACCACAAGGTCCGCATCCAGGACTCGGCGCTGGTCGCCGCGGCCACGCTGAGCCACCGCTACATCGCCGACCGCTTCCTCCCCGACAAGGCCATCGACCTCGTCGACGAGGCGGCATCGCGGATCCGGATGGAGATCGACTCCAAGCCGACCGAGATCGACGAGGTCGACCGCCACATCATGCAGCTGGAGATCGAGCTCCAGTCACTGGGCGATGACGACGATCCGGGCACCGCTGCCCGGCGCGAGCAGCTCGAGCGCGCGCTGGCCGAGGAGCGCGAGACGTCTGCGGGCATGCACGCCGAGTGGCAGCGTGAGAAGGAGACCCTCGGAGCCGTGGCCGACGTCCAGGAGAAGCTCGAGCAGGCGCGGACCGAGCTCGAGCGCGCGCAGCGCGAGGCCGATCTGGGTCGCGCCGCCGAGCTTCAGTACGGCACGATCCCCGAGCTGGAGCGCGCTCTCGCCGCCGCCGAGTCCGCCGAGGCCGATGCCGCAGCCGCCACCGACGGGGCGACCGGCCCGCGCTTCCTCAAGGACGTCGTCGACGCCGAGGACGTGGCCGAGATCGTCGCCAAGTGGACGGGCGTGCCCGTCACCCGTCTGATGGAGGGCGAGATCGAGAAGCTCGTGCACATGGAGGAGCGCCTGCATCAGCGGGTCATCGGCCAGGACGAGGCGGTGACCGCAGTGGCGTCGGCGCTACGCCGCTCACGGGCCGGCCTCCAGGACCCCGACCGCCCGATCGGCACCTTCTTGTTCCTTGGTCCCACGGGCGTAGGCAAGACCGAGCTGGCGCGAGCGCTGGCCGAGTTCATGTTCGACACCCAGGAGGCGATGGTCAGGATCGACATGTCGGAGTACATGGAGAAGCACTCGGTGAGTCGACTGGTCGGGGCGCCCCCCGGTTACGTGGGGTACGAGGAGGGCGGTCAGCTGACCGAGGCGGTCCGCCGCCGCCCCTACTCGGTGGTCCTGCTCGATGAGATCGAGAAGGCCCATCCCGACGTCTTCAACACCCTGCTGCAGGTGATGGACGACGGCCGGTTGACCGACGGCCAGGGCCGAACGGTGTCGTTCAAGAACACCGTGCTGATCATGACCTCGAACATCGGGCGGGTCGGGACCGATTTCCGGGCCGGTGTCGAGGCCACCTTCAAGCCCGAGTTCATCAACCGGCTCGACGACATCGTCGAGTTCGAGCCCCTCAGCCGCGAGCAGATCGGCGCGATCGTCGACCTGCAGGTGGCCAACGTGGTCAAGCGGGTCCACGAGCGCGATCTGGAGCTCTCGCTCTCAGACGATGCCCGAACCCTGATCGGCAACCTCGGATATGACCCCACGTACGGCGCCCGCCCGCTCAAGCGAGTGATCCAGAAGCGGCTCGTCGATCCGCTCGCGCTGGCGATCCTCGAGGGGCGGTTTGTTGCCGGGGACACCGTCCGCGTCGAGGCCGCCGACGGCGAGCTGGTGCTCGAGAATGCGCCCGCCGCGGCGGCGGCGGTGTAAACGGGGAGGCGGCTGCCCCCGGCCCTCTCGGGTGCGGCGAGCCGCTCACCGCTCCAAACTTTTGCGCGTTCCCCTAAAGGG
>JBAPXO010000590.1:0-1520 GCA_049284255.1 Solirubrobacteraceae bacterium
GGTGCGGCCTCCTCCCAACCGTGCCTGCGGGTCAGCTCGATCGCCTGCATGGCGCGCTGCTCCACCGGCTCCAGAGAGCGAAAGACGCTCAGGAGCGCCCTGTGTGCCAGCGCGTGCAGCTCGAGCATCGGTATGGAGATCCGCCGGGCCTCCTCCAGCCCCTGCTCGAGGTGGCGCTCGGAGTCCTCCAGCCGATCGGCCCACATCTCGGCGATCCCGAGGTCGGTCAACACCCTTGTGCGCACCTCCTCGCCGAGGCCAAATTCCGTGGCCTCGGTCGACGCGAGCAGTCGCTGCGCCTCCTCGGCAACCGCCCGAAGGTCGTTCCGGGCCCGAGCGAGCTCGAATCGCTCGAAACTAAGCGCGATCGTAAAGCGACCGCGACGGTATTCGAGCACCGACGCCGACATCCGTGCCGCCAGCCCCAGATACCGATCGGTCTCCTCCAGTGACCCCGCCGCCCGCTTGTCGGCGGCGGCGAGCACCAGCAGCTCGGGATCGGCTGCGACCACGCTGGAGGGAAATTCAGACAGAAGCTCGCGGCGGGTGACGAGCCGGCCATCGAAGTACAACCCGAACCAATTGTCCGCGAGCAGCCGCGCCGCCAAGCCCCAGTTCTCGGCCGCCTGCGCGTGGCGAATCGCCTCGACCGGATACCCGTGTTCGGCCCACCACTCGGCGGCGATTGTGTGCAGGCCGGGCACATCCTGCGGGGCGGTCCGCCGCAACTCAAGCGCGAGCAGGTCCCCAAACAGGTGGTGGTAGCGAAACCAGCTTCGCTCCGAATCCACAGCGACCACGAACGCGCCCGCGTCCTCAAGCTCCATCAGGATTCGCTCAGAGCCCGAGCTTCCCGTCAGCCGGTCAGCCAGCGGTCCGCTGACCCGCTCCAGCAGCGAGGTTCGCAACAGCAGCTGCCTCACTTCCGCCGACTGGCGCTCGAGCACCTCGGCGAGCAGGTAGTCGGCCACCGCGCGCTCGCGGCCCGAGAAGCTGGCCGCGTAGCGCTCGGGATCCGGGTGGCGGGCGAGCGACAATGCCACCAGTCGCAGCCCCGCCGCCCAGCCTTCGGTTGTCGCGACCAGCGACTCCAGCGCGCCGTCGGACAGTCGCACCCCTGCCGCCTCCAGCAGCGCGCGCGAGTCCTTGAGCGTGAAGCGAAGGTCCTCGCTCCGGATCTCGGTCAGCTCCCCCTCCACACGCAAGCGGTGCAGGCCCAGCCGCAGATCGTGGCGTGTCAACAGCACGAAGCGCAGCTCCGGCGGCGCGCTCCCGAGCAGCAGCTCCATGTGGCGGCTGGCCTGGTCCGCTTGGAGCTCGTGCAGGTCGTCGATCACCAGCCACAGCGGCTCCCGGAGCGAGCTCAGATCTTCGAGCAACCGTCCGACGACGGTCGCGCCGTCCAGATCAGGGGCGGCCGTCAGCTCCCGCACCCGTTCAGATCCGGCACGGGTCTGGCGCAGCGAGTCGAGAACGGAGAGCCAGAACACCTGCGGATCGTGCTCCTGACGCCCCACCGA
>JBAPXO010000591.1:0-5858 GCA_049284255.1 Solirubrobacteraceae bacterium
CTCTACTGGCAGCCGAAATGCACCGTCGAGGTGCTTAAAGGGCTGCCAGTCCCGAACGGCAGAGGGCGGTGGGCAGTGAACGCTGAACGGCGGGCACTGGCGGCTGAGGTGTTCGCCGCCGGCCGGGAGCACGACGCCGCGCAAAGCGACCGCTTGGCGCGGTTTCGCAACCTCGAGCCCGAGACAGGCGAGCTGCTCGGAGTGCTGGTGCGAGCGTCCCAGGCCAAGCGGGTGCTGGAGATTGGGACGTCCAACGGCTACTCGACCCTCTGGCTCGGCGACGCCGTGCAGGCCACCGGCGGCCACATGGTCACGCTGGAGCTTGACCCCCGCCGAACTGAGCTGGCGCGTGAGAACCTGGAGCGCGCCGGTCTCGCCGACGTCGTGGACTGCCGCACGATCGGCGCCGCCCAGGCCCTCACCGAGCAGCCCAGCGGCACCTGGGACCTCGTCTTCCTTGACGCCGAGCGCCCGGAGTACCCGGGCTACTGGCGCCAGCTGCGCCGGGTCCTGGCGCCGGGGGCGATGCTGGCCATCGACAACGCGATCTCCCACGAGTCCGAGCTCACGGGCTTCAGAGCGCTCCTCGACGAAGATCCGGGCATCGAATCGGCCCTGGTCCCGATCGGCGCCGGCTTGATCGTGGCCGTGTTCTCCCCCTAGCTCACTCCGCCGCCCTGGCGGCCTCGCGCCGCCCTCGGAGCAGCGGGGTCAGCGCGACGATGACAAAGGCGAGGCCGGCGGAGATGGCGAGCGCCGCGTGAAACCCGGAGAGGAACGCTCCCGCCACCAACGACCCGAACAGGGCCACTCCGATCGCGCTCCCGGTCTGGCGCAGCGTGTTCAACGTACCCGCCGCCACGCCTGAGCGCGATCGCTCGGCACTGCCGAGCAGCTCCGAGGTGATCACCGGGATGACGGTTCCGCCTCCCAGGCCCAGACAAGAAAGCTGGACGACCATCGCGCCGTAGCTCGTCGATCCGTCGACTCCCAGCAGACCCAGACAGGCCGCTCCCACGACCGCCGCGCCCACGGCGACCGACAGCCGTGGACCGGCTAGCTCCGAGATCCGGCCGGACAGCAGGTTCGCGACGGTGACCGCGATCATCGTCGGCGCGAGCGCGAGCCCCGTCTGGAGCGGGGTCAGATGCTGCTCTCGCTGAAAAAGCAGGCTGAGGACGAAGATCAGCCCGTAGAAGGCGACGTTGATCAGGAGCCCGATCCCCGCCGAGGTGCTGAACACACGTGAGTTGAACATGCGCAGCGGGAGCATCGGGCTTGCGCTGTGCGCCTCGATCCACACGAACAGCGCCACCGAGACCGCCGCGACGGCGAACCCGGCGAGCACCAGGGGCGCCCCGAAGCCGCGCGCGCCCCCCTCGATCGTCGCCGCCACCAGGGAGGCGAGCGCGATCACGGCCACCACTTGTCCGGGGACATCGATGCCTCGGTCGCGGGCCGCGGGCGTCTCCTGCGCCCACCGAGAGGTCATGTAGATACCAAGCAGCGCCACCGGGACGTTGATGAAGAAGATCGCCCTCCAGCCGATCGTCGCGATCAGCACCCCGCCGACCAAAGGTCCCCCGGAGAGTGCAAAGCTCGCCCCCGCCAGCCACAGCCCGATTGCCCGTGCGCGCGCACCGGGCTCGGTATAGGCGTGGTTCAGGAGCGTCAACGCAGCAGGCACGAGCACCGCCGCACCGACACCCTGCACCGCGCGTGCGCCCACCAGCACGCCCAAGCTGGGGGCGACGCCGCACCCCGCCGAGGCGAGCATGAAGATCACGAAACCCGAGATGAAGACGCGCTTGGCGCCGATCCGATCGGCCACCGCGCCCGCGGTCAGGATGAAGGCGGCGAAGGTGATCGTGTAGGCGTTGACGATCCACTGCAGCGCACTCACGCCACCACCCAGATCGGTGCCGATCGACTTGATGGCGACGTTGACCACGCTCACATCGAGCTGCACCACCGCGAAGCCGAGGCTCATCGCGATCAGCGTGAGACGGCGAGCACGCCTGCCGGCGGTCAAATTCGACTCGGAAATAGTTGCCTCTGAAGTGCCCAATGCGCTAGACGTGTCCTTCAGCATTCGATCGACGCTAGATCAACAACGTTTCGTTCCCGACCGAAACATCGCCGCCCGCCAGGGCAGGGCGGGATCTCGATCCCAGGGAATAACGACCTCGAGACGACGTGCGTGAGATCGCCGCTGATCCGTCCACGACAAGACCGGAGGGACCGATGAGTAGCACGCCGGAGAGCGCAAGTGAAGTCACCGACCACGAGTCCGAGCAGGTCCAGCGGGCCAACGCCTCGGACCGGACTCCCGTCGCCTTCGTCCATGGCCTGTGGTTGCTGCCCTCCAGCTGGGACCGATGGGTCACCTTCTTCGAGGAGGCCGGTTTCATCACGATCACGCCGGGTTGGCCCGATGATCCCGACACCGTCGAGGAGGCGCGCGCGAATCCCGAGACGTTCGCCCACAAGAGCATCGGCGACATCGCCGACCATGTCGCGAAGATCCTCAAGCGCCTGGATCGCAAGCCGGTCGTGATCGGCCACTCCTTCGGCGGACTGCTCACCCAGATCCTCGCCGGGCGCGGGCTGGCCGCGGCCTCGGTGGCGATCGACCCGGCGCCATTTCGCGGCGTGCTTCCTCTCCCGATCTCGGCGCTGCGCGCCGGCAAACCCGTGCTCGGCAACCCTCGCAACCGCAACCGGGCGATCCCGCTCACCTACGACCAGTTCCGCTATGCGTTCGCCAACGCCGTCTCCGAAGACGAGGCGAAGGCGCTCTACGAGGAGTTCGCGGTTCCCGGGTCGGGCGTGCCCCTGTTCCAGGCGGCCGCCGCCAACCTCAATCCCTGGACCGAGGACAAGGTCGACACCGACAACCCCGAGCGCGGCCCCCTCCTGATCATCAGCGGCGAGAAGGACCACACTGTCCCCTGGGCGCTCGCCAACGCCGCCTACAAGCAGCAGAAGGACAACCCATCGACCACCGAGATCGTCGAGATGCCCGGTCGCGGTCACGCGCTGACGATCGACAGCGGCTGGCAAGAGGTCGCCCAGACGGCACTCGACTTCGTCCGGCGGTTCAGCTGATGTCGCCCATCTCGCGCGGCTTCGGGGGCCGCCACCGTGAGACCGCGGACCCCTCGCGGGTCCCCCCCGGCCAGTACGTGACCCGCGACTTCCCCGTGCTCTCGGCTGGCCCCACGCCCCACACCGCGCTCAACGAGTGGAGCTTCACGATCGGAGGGGAGGTGCGGCAGTCGGCCTCGTGGTCCTGGGGAGAGTTCCTCGATCTCCCGGCCGAGACCTTCACCGTCGACATTCACTGCGTGACCAAGTGGTCAAAGCTCGACACCTCTTGGAAGGGGGTCTCTCTCGACACCCTGCTCGCCGTCGTGGACACCGAGGCCAAATTCGTCACCGCCTACAGCGATGGCGGCTACACGACCAACCTCCCACTCGAGGACGTCACCGGCGGCAAGGCCTGGGTGGTCTACGAGTACGGAGGCTCACCCCTGGAATCCGAGCACGGCGGCCCCGCCCGATTGCTGGTCCCGCACCTGTACTTCTGGAAGAGCGCCAAGTGGGTGCGGGGCATAACCCTGACTCCGGACGACGAACCAGGATTCTGGGAGGGCTACGGCTACAACAACCACGGCGACCCATGGCTCGAGCAGCGATACCAGGGCGACTGACCTGGCAGCTCACGACGGTCTCGAAGATCGTCAGCGAGACCGCTCAGACCGCCAGCATCATGCTTGACGCTCCGGGCTGGCTGGGTCATCGCGCCGGCCAGCACGTCGACGTACGGTTGACCGCTGAGGACGGCTATCAGGCTCAGCGCAGCTACTCGATCGCCTCCGCGCCCGAGGACGAGCAGCTCGTGCTCACCGTCGAGCGCCTCGAGGATGGCGAGGTGTCCCCCTATCTCGTCGGGGAGCTGCGCGACGGCGACGAGCTCGAGCTGCGGGGTCCGATCGGCGGGTATTTCGTATGGGAGCAGTCGGCCGGCGGGCCCCTGCAAATGCTGGCCGGCGGATCAGGTGTCGTTCCGTTCCGCGCCATGCTGCGCCACCGTGCGGCGACGAAAAGCTCGGTCCCGGCGCGGCTTCTGTACTCGTCGCGGTCGCTCGATGACGTCATCTACCGCCACGAGCTCGAGGCCTTGGCCGCCGAAGACGATGGCGTTCAGATCGACTTCACGCTGACCCGGCAGTGGCCCGATGACTGGAGCGGACACCGCGGCCGGATCGATCAGGCGCTGCTCGACGCCGTCACCTGGAGCCCCGCGGAGAACCCCTTGACGTTCATCTGCGGTCCCAACGCATTCGTAGAAGCGGCCGCGCAGTCGCTGGTTGCCAGCGGTCACGACCCGCAGCGCATCAAGACCGAACGCTTCGGACCGAGCGGAACCTGAGGAGAGCCCGGTGACGATCCCACTGGACGGCAACGCCATCGGAGGAGCGCTCATCGAGTTCTTTGGCAGCGAGATGACGGACGTGAGTGGAACCTGTATCCACTGCGGGACGGTCTCGCAGATCGCCGAGCTGGCCGTCTATATGCGCGCCCCGGGCGCGGTGGTGCGCTGCCGGACCTGCGGGAGCGTGGTCATGGTGCTCGTCTCGATCCACGAGCAGGTCCACGTCGACGTGGCCTGCTTCGCACTGAGCGGCAAGAGCTAGCCAGTTTGCTCACAGGGTCCCGGGGTAGGAGAATGCGGCAGTCGCCAAGGAGAAAGTTCATGCCCGAATACGAGCCACGCCCATCGACTAATACCGACCACGAGCACCACTACGAGCGAGCGCCCGATCCCGCCGAGGCTTCCGACCGGCCGCTTGAGCCCAAGTCAAGCTCGGAGGAGCTGTCGAGCTCCGACGACCCCGCGGGCCTGGGCGAGAACATCGACGACGATCCCCACCACGCGCTCAACACCCCCGTTGGCGATGTCGATCCCGAGGCGGATTCAGACCCCTACCGCACGCCCACGCCCGACGACGACGCCGACCACGCCTCGGGCACGACCGAAGCCGGCCAGGGCGTCGACGACGTCTAGCTCATGCCGACCGAACCCGCACCCGTAACTCTGGCCGAGGTCGTAAGGCGCGCCGCCGACGTCGTCGACCCTGACGACGACGACCCCATCGTCGGCGACTTCGAGCAGGCCTTCGAAGACGCCGATGAGCCCGTCCGGGCCATCGACGACGTCGAGGAGCGGGTGGGAACCGTGCTCTCCGAACTCGACCCTGCTGTCAACAACGGCTCGCTCTCCATGGTGGGGGCGATCACCACTTACCTCAGCTACCGGCGCGACGAGTTCAATACCGACCCCGAGGAGCTGATACGACTCGCCGCCCGCTCGGAGTGGAAGGGCGATCCGCCTGACGTGGTTACGGCCTGGCTGGCCGACCGCGGCGTCGAGCTCTGAACCGCGCATCGCAGTCCTCGGTGGAGAGCGCACGCTGAGCGAGCTCGTCAAGCGGTCTGACATGCTCATCCACGAGCACGAACCGCTCAACGCCGAGCCCCCGCGTGAAGCCCTGGCCCAGCTGCCGCTGACTCCGCTGGAGTCCTTCTACGTCCGTGGGCACGGCCCGGTCCCGGACGACCCGGCAGCCGGCTGGCGGCTGCAGATCGCCGGCATGGTGGAGCGGGAGTGCGCGTGGAGCCTGGGTGAGTTGCGCGACGGCAGATTCACCGAGTGGGAGGTCGTTGCCACCTTGCAGTGCGCGGGCAACCGGCGCAACGGGCTGATCGAGGTCCGAGACATTCCGGGTGAGACTCCGTGGGGCCCGGGGGCCACGGGCACGGCAAGCTGGAGGGGGGTGCGCGTCCGCGATCTG
>JBAPXO010000592.1:0-3853 GCA_049284255.1 Solirubrobacteraceae bacterium
GAAGCTCGAGGGCGGCCCCGTCGACCCCGATGGCGGCGGCCAGGCGCCTGGCCGCCAGTCCGAGCGCCTCGTCGACGCGAAGGCTGCCGAGGAGCAGACGCGTGAGCTCGGCGGCGAGGTCGGCTTCGCGTCGTCGCTCGTCGGCCTCCTGCGCGCGGGCACGCGCCAGGTCGCCGATGACGCCCGTGGCGACCGCGATCACGACGAACGCCGCCAGTGCCGCCCAGTTACGGCTGTCGCTGATCGTGAACGTCGCGACCGGCGGAAGATGAAAGAAGTTGAAGGCGGCAGCGCTCGCGACCGCGGTCGCCAGGCCGAGCCGCGAGCCCCAGTACGCCGACACGATGACGACCGCGGGCAGATAGACGACGCTCAGCGATACCACCGGCGCGAGCTTTGACAGCGGGTAGACGAGGATCGTGGCCAGGGCCACGGCCGCGATCGCGACCAGTGCCCCGGAGGTTGTCGAGGGCCGTCCCGCGCGAAGTGACCATGGGGAAAGCGCCGGACCCATCACCGCCAGATGATGGCGCATCCAGATCCCGCTCAGGACGGGGCGCTAGCGGCGGGAGTGCTTGTGCCGGTGCGACGACTTCTCGCCGCCACGGGTCGTCGTGACGTGGCCCACGTAGCAGCCCATCCCCGAGTACGGTCGCGTCTGCGTGATCCGGACGCCGTTTGACTGGCGCGTCACCAGCTTGACGGTGAAGGTCTGGTCCAGAGGGCGGGTGAGCGAGACCTGGCGCAGCGAGTGGCCCTTGCGGTTGACCGCGTCCTTGCCATCGAGGTAAGCCTGGACCCGGGTGATCCGCGTGTGCTTGGCGTGGCCGAGCTTGAAGGTCATCGTCTTCTGCGGTGCGCACGTGCCCGGGAAGGTCATGATCCGCGTCTGCTGCTGGACGGGCAGCACGGTATTGGTGACGCCCGCGTAGGTGACTTGGCCGGGGTTGATGGTCGGGTGCAGCAGGTAGTTGACCGAGTTCTGGGTCTGGGCCGTCGGGTTGACCGGCAGCGGCACGGTGAGCCCGGGCGGCAGCCGGTTCTCGGTCCAGAAGAGCTCGTTGTTCTGTGGGTTCCAGGTGAACTCGGGGCTCACCCAGCCCTGGTCACCGTCGTAGGTCAGCCGCCGGACGGCGTGGGTGGCCAGGTTTTCCTCGTAGAGATCGGTCGCCTCCCCGGCGATCGGCTGCATGTACCCGAGGTCGAAGATCGGGAGGATCAGATAGTTGTCGTAGGCACTTGTCAGGTTGAGGTCCTTGGCGATCTGGATCCAGGTGTTGAGAAAGCCCGGGTGATCTCGGCTTGACATGAAGATCACGTCCTTCATGTCCGGCGTGAACAGCGCCTGCTCGTTCCAGGCCGGCGTGTCGGTGAGCTGTGTGGAGTGACACGGCCCGGTCGCCTCGAGCTTGCAGTAGAAGAGCTCGGTGTTGATCGCCGTCCCCCAGCTCTCGGTGTAGAGAAAGCCACTTCCGTCGGGCGCCCACCACTGAGTCTCGTACCAATGACCGTCGGCGGGGCGCACCACCCGCACGTTGGTGAGCATGGGCTTGCCGTCCTTGACCACGAAGTCAGCCACGCGCACGTCCCACGTGCCCTGCCCCCCACCGTTGATGATGTTTCCGTTGAAGTGCGTCCACACGAGCTCCTTGCCGTTGGGAGACCAGTAGGCGTGGTAGTCGTCGGTCCCCTCGCCGTCCTCGACCGTGGGGTCGCTGTAGATCTTGGTGACGTCGGTGCCGTTGGGGCGCATGACATACAGCTCTGAGCCGATGCCCCCATACCCGGGGGCGCCGAAGGTGATCGTGTGGCCGATCCAGGAGTGAAAGAGGATCCAGTCGCCCTGGGGCCGGACCGCGGGCACCAGGTTCTCACTGCCCAGCCCGCAGGTCAGGCAGGCCGGGTCAGAGCCGTTCTGGTTGGCCTCGTAGACGTTGTTGTTGTACGGCGAATGGCCAAAGTCATCGCTGGCCAGGATCCGCCCGTTCGGCATGAAGACCGGCGCCTGACCGAAGGTGTACGGGTTGGTCGAGAGCTTGACCGGGGCATTCATGTAGGAGCTGTAGGCCGAGGCCGGCGACGCCGCCACACCCGCCAGGGCGGCCAGCCCGGCCACCAAGCTCGCGAGCCCTGCGCCGGCACGGGTGCGGTTCAGCCAGGCGCGGTTAAGCCAGGCGCGGGGAGCCATCGCGCCAACATACCAGATACTGGAACGTACGCGTACACGTTTGTGGGCGGGCGCGGCCCCGGGGAGCCCCGGCGCGTCTCAGCTGCGCTTGGCGTTCAATCCACGCGCGACGTAATCGGTCACGGGGCCCACCACCGCGGGCCACTCGTCGATGCGGTCGGTCGCGATCAGGTGGCTGAGCGACTCGGCGATCGCCGCCATCGTGGTCAGGGCGACCACGGCCCGTTCCTCCGGGCGCTCGCGCCAAGCCGGGTAATCCCGTAGCTGCATCTCGATCACATCGGCCGCGGCCTGCCGGGCGGCCGCCCGCGCGCGCTCGACCTCTGGGGTCGCCCCCACCGCCTCGATCAGCAGCACCCGCGCCATCGCCGGATCCGCCGCGAAGCTCTCGGCGAGGACGGTGATCTCGGCGCGGATGCGCTCGACGGGCTCGAGGTCCTGGGCGATCACGCTCGCCAGCGCCGCCGTGACCCGCCGGCGCCCCTCCTCGAAGACCTCGAGCAGGCACTGCTCCTTGTTGGCGAAGAACGAGTAGAAGGAGCTGCGCGACACGCGCGCCTCGGCGACGATCTCATCGATTCCGGCGGCGGTGAACCCGCGCCGGGCAAAGACGTCGCGGGCCGCCGAGATCAGCCGGCCACGCTGGTCGTCGCGGCGCTCGGCCAACGACTTTCCCCGGTAGAGCCGCGGTGGCGGGGCGCTCATCGACCCTGAGGATAGGCCCGCCGCCCGGACATTACTGATCACGCAGAGCCCGTTTTTGCGGTGCGAGATCAGAAAGGTCCGGCTAGCGGACCCTGGTGAGCTCCCTGGCGAAAACAGGCGTCACCGTGATCTCAAGTGTCCGCTCACACCTCGACCGGCGACCCCACGGTCACCGTGCGCTCGCTCGGGAGGCCGAAATGAGTGATCGAGCCTCGTCAAAAGAGCAAGACTCGTTCTCATTATCATGATAGGCTGACTCGCGTTGCCGACGGACTGTCGCCGACCAGGAAACCCGCTGATGCGCACCCTTTTCTCGATAGCTGTGGCCGTGGCCGTGACCGGAGCGCTGGCGGGCTGTGGGTCGGCGTCTGACCCGAGTGGGTCGGCGAGCGGGAACACGATCCGGGTGGTGGCGGCCGAGAACGAGTACGGGAACGTGGCCTCCCAGATCGGCGGGCGCTACGTGAACGTGGCGTCGGTGGAGAGCAACCCGAGCACCGACCCCCACACCTACGAGGTCAGCCCAAGCGTGGCCCAGGAGGTCAGCGGCGCGCAGGTACTGATCCAGAACGGGGTCGGCTACGACGACTACATGACCAAGATCGCCTCAGCGTCGCCGAGCTCGTCCCGGCGCGTGATCGACGTTCAGCATCTCCTCGGGCTGCCCGACAGCACGCCGAACCCGCACCTCTGGTACAGCCCGACCACGATGCCCAAGGTGGCAAGCACGCTGGCGGGCGACTTCGCCCAGCTCCAGCCCGCGCACGCCGCGTACTTCAAAGCCAACGACGCGAAGTTCGAGGCATCGCTGAAGCCGTGGCTGACGGCGATCGCGCGGTTCAAGGCTAAGTACGGCGGGACGCCGGTGGCGACAACCGAGCCTGTCGCCGACTACCTGCTGCAGGCGATGGGAATCGTGAACCTGACCCCGTTCAGCTTCCAGGCTCAGGTCATGAACGG
>JBAPXO010000593.1:0-7175 GCA_049284255.1 Solirubrobacteraceae bacterium
TTGGTGCCGAACTGCAGCTCGAAGCCCTCCTTGGTGCGCGAGAAGGGCGGGATCATCACGCCCGCGTTGTTGATCAGCAGGTCGATCTCCCCCTCCCAGGCCTGGGCGAACTCGCGCACCGAGTCCAGGCTCGCGAGATCAAGCGCGCGCACCTCGGTCTGGCCGCTCATCGAGTCGGCGGCCGACTTGCCCTTGTCGGTGTTGCGCACGGCGAGGACGACGCGGGCATTTGCGTCGGCCAGCGCACGGGCGGCACCGCGGCCGATGCCGCTGTTGGCGCCGGTGATGATCACGGTCTTGCCGGTCATGTCAGGAATGTCTGAGGTGCTCCATGAAGTAGTCATAGACAACAATGTAGCTGGTGCCTACAATGCTGTCAACGTCAACTTCGCTCGCTACCCTCCGACCCCATGGCTGAGCAGATCCCTTCGATCCCCCAGCGCCCCTATCACCACGGCAACCTGCGCGAGGCGCTGCTACGCCAAGCCGAGCTGACCCTGCGCGAGCGCGGCGTACAGGCGCTGTCGCTGCGTGAGCTCGCTCGCGATGTCGGCGTCAGCCATGGCGCCCCCCGTCGCCACTTCCCAGACCGTCAAGCGCTGCTCGACGCGCTCGCCCAGGACGGCTTCGAGCGGCTGGGGAGCGAGCTGCGCGTGGCCGTGGAAGGCGCCGGCGAGGGTTTCCGGGCGCGACTCCAGGCGGCCGGGGCGGCCTACGTGAGGTTCGCCGTCCGGGATGCTGCCCTGCTCGAGCTCATGTTCGCGGGCAAGCATGGGCCGCAATCGGAGCAGTACTCCGCGGCCGCCGACCAGGCCTTCTCGGTGCTGCTGGCGCTGATCGCCCAGGGCCAGGTCGAGGGCGCGCTGGAAGCCGGAGATCCCGAGCGGGTCGGGCTCGTGCTCTTCGCCAGCATTCAGGGAATCGCCGCGCTGATCACCAGTCAGATGATTGCCGCCGAGCAGCTCGACGGGCTGCTGAGCGATTCGATCGAGCTCTTCCTGCGCGGCTCCCGGCTGGCCGCCTGACCGCCCGCCGGGCTACGCGGCCGTGCGATTGATGTGCGCGGCCTCGTGCGCGGCCGGCGGAGCCTCTCGTGCCTCGAAGTGGCGCACCAGCGCCCCGGTCTGGCGCTCGATCCGCTGCGGTAGCCCCGTCTTCATCCAGCGCGACTTCCACGCCGGCAGCGTCGAGACGATGATCTCGTCGTACTCGGCCGGATTCCAGGCCTCGAGCACCGCCGTCAGCGGATCGGTGTCACCGCACACGCCGCGGATCTCGAGTCCCGACTCCGCAAGCTGAGCGGCGATCGCGGCGGCCTGCTCGCGCGCCTTGGTCCCGCGTCCGATCGGAACCACCAGCGTGAATGATGCTGGGCCGCGGTCCGTCCTCGCCCTCAGAGCCGTCTCGAGACCCGCAGACAGGGCGGTCCGGTTAGCCAGCACCAGGATGCTCGATTTGCGAACCATGTCGCACGCCTCCGTGTTCGGGGCCCGTGAAGCCCTGGGATACCTAGCTCCCATAATTGTTACTCAAGTATCGGCAGCAAATGTCCGGATGGATAGACATCTAGGCACGACCCTTGGCCCCGCCCGAACACGCCACGGCCTGCGGACGGTGCGGGCCGGACGACCCTACGCGCGGTGCGGTTGCTTAAGAACATGCCAGCGGACTCGCCCCGGTAACCGGTGACCGGCGAACGAGGCGAGCGCAGCGGCGCCGATGACTACTCGGGGTTGTACTTGAACGAGATCCCCAGCCGGACGCGGTAGTTGAGTATCCCGCCGTCCTGAATCGTCAGATCCTGACGAACAACCTCGGCGACCCGCAGCTCGCGCACGCTCTTCGCTGCCGTCTCGACGGCCACCCTGGCCGCGGCCTCCCACGACTCGCTGCTTACGCCGACAACCTCGGTGACGCGGTAGACGCTGTCCGCCATACGGCCCTCCCTCTGGAAGAAGTTGTGAAGACTTTGAGTCTTGCACTCCCCAGGCGGGCTGTGCAAATTACTTGACGGCGTTCTGGTCATCTCGACAATAGGCTGTACGGATGGCCGACGATCCCGTTCTGATCATCCAGGTGCCGCAGGGCAGCGCCGTCGAACGCCAGCTCACCGAGGGCGGTCTTGACGCGCTCGCCGGCGGAGACGTCCTCGTGCAGCGCGCACCCACCGACGCGCAGGGCAACCTCGAGGCGATAGCGGTCGGAGAGGTGGTGCTCTCGGTTCCTTCGCCCGAGACGCTTGAGCGTCAGGCCGACGAGATCAGGCAAGTGGTCGGGCATGCCGGTACGGGAACTCAGCCACTCGTCGTCATCGTTGAGGCCGCCGAGGAGTTTCGCGACGTCGATCTCGCGCCGCTCGTGGAGGCGTCTCGACGCACGTCTCGCGCCGTCATCCTGCGGGTCATCCGCGAGGCCTGACGGAGTGGGCGTCACCGAGCGCTCGATCGAGGTCTACGGCACCCGCCTGCACGTGCGCGAGTGCGGGGACGGTCATCCCCTGCTGCTCATCAACGGCATCGGCGCCCACCTGGAGATGTGGGCGTCGCTGGAGCGCCTGCTCCCGGCCGCTCGGCTCGTCGCCTTCGACGCGCCGGGGACGGGGCGTTCAGCGACCTCATGGTTCCCGCTCAGCATCGACGCGCTGACCGGGGTTGCGCAGCGGCTGCTCGATCGCCTCGGCTACGACCAGGTCGACGTGCTCGGCTACTCGTTCGGCGGACTCGTCGCTCAGCATCTGGCTCGCGCCGCGCCCGACCGCGTCCGCAGGCTGGTCCTGGCGGCCACGACCCCGGGCTGGGGCGGCGTCCCCGGATCCCCGTGGACGCTCGCCCAGATGTCGACGCCGCTTCGCTACTACTGGCGTCCCTACTACGACGCGGTGATCGGCACGCTGATGGGCGGCCGCGCCCGCCATGACCGTGAGTTCGTCCGCCGACACGGCGATGCCCGGCGGCGCAACCCCCCCACGCCGCTCGGATACATGCAACAGCTGCTGGCGATGGCCACCAGCCCCGGGACCCTCGGCTGGCTGCACGAGGTGACGGCTCCGACGCTCGTGATCACCGGCGACGATGACCCCGTCATGCCGCTGGCCAACGCGCTCCTGCTTGCGGGCGGTCTGCCAAGTGCTCGCCTGTTGCTGGCGCCCGGCGAGGGCCACCTCCTGCTCATGGACGACGCCAGCCTCGCCTTCCCGGCGATCGAGAGTTTTCTAAGCGCGGCGACCCTCGAGCAGTCGCGGGCTTGGTGCGAGGCGACGGTCGTCGACGGTGAGATGTTGGCCGACGGACTGCGCGCTCAGGGCGTCTCTTTGGGAAACCCGGCGGCGCTGATGTCCGCCTTCGTGCGGGCCCTCGCCCCCGCTCCCGGCCCCTAGTCGAGTTCTTCCTCGATCGGAACCCCGAGCGCATCGAGCACCCGCGGGACCATGGAATAGAAAGCCGCGGTGACCGTCAGCTCGATGCGCTGAGTGTCGTTGAAATGCGCGGCCAGCTCGTCGTTGATCTCATCCGGGACGTTGCCGTCGACGATCGCGTCGGTGAAGGCCAGCGCCGCCCGCGTCTCGGGGCCGAACGCCTTGGAGGTCCGCCACATCTCGAGCTCGGCGATCTCGTAGTCGGTCACGCCCGCCTCGGCCGCCATCCGCCGATGCTGGTGCCACTCGTACGGGGAGTGATGCAGGGTGGCGGTGCGCAGGATCATCAGCTCGCGCAGCTGGCGCGAGGTCGCGCTGTTGCCCCTCAGCGCCCAGGCGAAATCGATCCAGGCGCGCAGCAGTTCAGGCGAATGAGCGAGGCAGCGATACAGATTGACCTGCTTGACGCCGGCCTCGTCGACCTGCGTCGCGATGTCATCGGGCAGAGCTGCGAGTGGTATTGCCGTCACCGGACTCCTGACGTTTGGGCTTCGCTTGCCTGCTCCCGCGGCGCGCCGACCGGCGAGCCGGCTTCTCGCTGCGCGACCGGATCCAATCGGCGATCTGCGGTCGCGAGACCTTCGCCGCCTCGCGACCGGCGACGAGACCGACATGACCGGATTCCAGGCACAGCTCGGTCGCGTCCTTTGATCCGACCAGACCGACCAGTGGCTTCGCCGAGCGCGGAGGCACAAGCTCATCGCGCCTGCAGAACACGTTGAGGAACGGCATGTCAATGGTGGACAGCGAAACCTCCCGGTCGCCCAGCTGCACCACGCCGCTCGCCATCACGTTGTCGCGCACGAACATCGCAACGATCTGGCGCAGGAGCGCGCCGGAGAGCGGCACCTGATCACGCGTCCACTTGTTCATGGCGATGAAGCCCGTCAACCACTCGTCGTTCCACAGGTTCTGCCAGACGTTGACCTGCTGGATGAGGGCATCGGTCGGCTTGAGCGACTGAAAGCCCTGATCCAGCACCCGGGCGGGAACGAGGCCGGTGGAGTCGATCACGTCCTCGGCGTCGAGACGGCCCTCGATGAACATCTGGCCGAGAAACCCGAGCTCGTTGAAGTCACACGGGGTCGTCAGCGCGACGAGGTTACGGATCGAACCCGGGTCGGCGGCTGCGAGCAGGACGGTGAGCACGCCGCCCAGGCAGTACCCGGCAAGGGTCACATCGTCGGCGCCCGTGACTTCGCCAACGGCGGCGATCGCCGAGGGGACGTAGTCATCGACATAGGTCTCGAGGGTGTTCTGCGCGTCGGCGGGATAGGCCCGGCCCCAGTCGAGCATGAACACATCGAACCCCTCGCCGACGAGGAAGCCGACCATGCTGTTACCGGGCAGCAGATCGAGGATGTAGCTCTTGCTGATCAGGCTGTGGACGATCAGTACCGGGGGAGATATGCGGCGGTCATCGCTGCGGAAGCGCCACAGCCGGGCGGTGTCGCGCTGCCACACCAGGTCCTTCGGCGTCTGGGCGGATTGGACGCGATTGAGGCCCGCGTAGTACGGGACCCCGTTGCGGATCCGCAGCAGCTGACGCTCGATCAGAGACGGAGCCATCAGCGCGATCCGCGACTCGTGGGACGCCGGCGCGCCGGTGCCGAGGCCAGAGGCAGGCTCTCCGAGCCCGAGCGCTCGACCTGGGCTCGAACCGTCCGTAGTTCGCGCTCGACGTTGGCCAGCTGATTGGAGAGGCGATCGATGTCGCCTCGGCTCGGCAGGCTCCACGCCCCGAGCCAGTACCCGAGGCCCCGCCGCACCTCGATCCGCGCGCGGCGCTGCAGCCGCCAGCCGACGGACAGCCCGTCCATGAAGGTCTTGCTCTGCAGCCACGACTGGGACGCTCTCGTCACCGGCTTCTCGACGACGTCAAAAGGCGCGCGCCAAGGGCTGACCGGTGCCCCTTGCTTGGAGTTCGAGCCGCCATCCTTGGAGTTCGAGCCGCCATCCTTGGAGTTCGAACTGCCGTTGCGCGATGACTCTGCCTTGCGCGATGACCCTGCCATGGGTAATCGACTACCCATTTGCGCCGCTCCTCCACCAAAGAGTGCACCTGATCGTGATCTCGATGTCACACCGAAAGCTGGCTGTTTGCAGCCCTGCCGATCCGGGCGTGCGCTATGCGCCCAAGTGTTCGACACCTTCGATGCCTGGGTAGCCGATAGATGACCCATGCAAGATGCGCTGCCCTGAGGGGGTGGCCCCGACGCGAGGGAATGAGTACATGGAGAGAACGCCATCACGGCTCGAACTGAGCCCGCTGAATTTCCTGGCGCGCAGCGCCCAAACGCTGCGCGAGCGACCCGCCGTGGTGCACGGGGATCGTCGCTACAACTACGCGGAGCTCGCGGCGCGCTGTAACCGGCTGGCGTCCGCGCTCAGAGAGCGGGGGCTCGAGAAGCACGACCGAGTGGCGATCCTCGCTCCCAATACTCCGGCGCTGCTCGAGGCTCACTACGGGGTCCCGCTCGCCGGCGGAGTGCTCGTCGCGCTCAACACCCGGCTGCGCTCCTCAGAAGTCGAGTACATCCTGCGCGACTCGGGCTCAAAGACGCTGCTCGTGGACTCAGAGCTCTCCGAGCTCGTCGACGACATCGATCTCGACGGAATCGAGACGATCGTGATCGAGGACACCGGGGAACCGGGCGACCCCTACGAGGAGCTGCTCTCCGAAGGCTCCGACGAACCCCCCGAAAGCTGGCTGGAGGATGAGAACGAGCCGATCTCGATCAACTACACCTCGGGCACGACCGGCAAGCCCAAGGGCGCGATCTACACCCATCGGGGCGCGTACCTGCGTGCGCACGGCGTCGCCCTGGAGATCAGGCTCGGCTATGACTCGGTCCACCTGTGGACGCTGCCGATGTTCCACTGCAACGGGTGGTGCCTGACCTGGGCGGTGACCGCCGCGGGCGGGGTTCACGTTTGCCTGCGCAAGGTCGAACCCGATCGCATCTGGGACCTGTTCGAGGCAGAAGGGGTCACGCATTACAGCGGCGCTCCGACCGTGCACATGAGCATCGTCAACCACGACAAGGCCCACCAGCTCGAGCAGCGGGTGACCGTGCCCACGGGGGGCTCCCCTCCCCCGCCCGCCGTGCTCAAGCGCATGCGCGACCTGAACCTGTATCCGATCCATCTCTACGGCCTGACTGAGACCTACGGTCCGGTGATGGGCTGCAGCTGGCAGCCCCAGTGGGACGAGGAGGATCTCGAGGGACAGGCGCGGTTGCTGGCCCGCCAGGGCTCGACCTACAACGGCGCTGACCTCGTGCGCGTCGTCGACGACGACATGGAGGACGTGGACCGCGACGGCGAGACCGTCGGCGAGGTGGTGATGCGCGGCAACAGCGTCATGGCCGGCTACCACGGCCAGGACGCCAAGACCGATGAGGCCTTCCGCGGCGGCTGGTTTCACTCCGGCGACCTCGCGGTCTGGCACCCCGACGGCTACGTGGAGCTGCGCGACCGCTCGAAGGACATCATCATCTCGGGCGGGGAGAACATCTCGAGCATCGAGATCGAGCAGGCGCTGTCCGAGCATGGGGCAGTGCTCGAGGCGGCGGTCGTCGCGATGCCCGACGACAAGTGGGGCGAGCGCCCCAAGGCCTTCGTCGAGCTCAAGGGAAGCGAGGATCCCAGCGAGGAGGACCTGATCTCGTTCTGCAAGGACCGGCTGGCCAAGTTCAAGTGCCCGGCGGCGATCGAGTTCGGGGAGCTGCCGCGGACCTCGACCGGCAAGGTTCAGAAG
>JBAPXO010000594.1:0-1829 GCA_049284255.1 Solirubrobacteraceae bacterium
GCATTAATCCCACGCTCTTCTGAGGCGCCACCCCGAGTGCGGCGCATCACGTCCTTCCGTGCCGAGCCAGAAGTGGCTCGATCCACCGTCCACGACCCGTGTCCTCGAGACGTCGCAGGTACTCAGGCAGATGGCCGCGCACGTGGTACGGCCCCCCTTCTTCGATCACGATCTCCAAGGGGTCACGCTTGGGATCAAGCGCCCGTTCGAGCTGGGTCACGGTCCATTCGGAGAGGATCGAGCGTCCTCGAGCGACTACGTCGCCTCCGGCTCGTGTGAGGTCGTCCTGCTCATGAGGATCAGCGACCAGGTCAAAGAGCATTTCGTCGGGCCATGCGGCGTGGAAGCCGTCGTGCAGCGTTCGCAGATAGAGGTAGTCCCCGAACCGTACCCCTCGCTGGCACGTCCACGCGCCTTGGCTGAGGACGAGGTGGTCACGTCCCGTCATCTGATCGCCTGCTTCGAGCTCAGCCCGCCGGGACACGCCGTCCCAGTGCCGCGGCAGCATCGCCCCCGCCAGGTCGGCCACGGTCGCGGCGACATCGAGGTGGTAGTGGAGACCTCCAACGGTGCCAGCGGGGACGCCCGGCCAGACCAAGATGGCGGGGATGTGGGCCGTGACCTCGTCAGCTGCTTGGTGGTCCGCATAGACACCGAGCTCCCCGAGCGCCTCTCCGTGGTCAGCCCCCACCCAGATGGCGGTGTCGTCGAGCACGCCGAGGTCAGCGAGATACGCGCACAGCGTGCCCACCGCGTCGTCCGCGTAGCGCACGCCCACGTCGTAGCCGTCGAAGAGCCGCTTCACTTCGGCTTCCGACGAGAGGTTCCAGGGCTGGCGGGGAGGCGGCGGGCCCCATTCGTCGGGCCGGAAACCCCAGGGCTCTTGGGCCGAGTGAGGCCCGGGCAGTTCCCAGTTTCGGCGCCGCACCTCTTCGGTGTGCCACTCGGAAATGGGGTCATCGGCGAAGGGGTTGCCGTACTCGTCGGGCACGTTGTAGGGCGTATGCGGATCCCAAAGATGGACGTGGAGGAACCACGAGTCTGAGCTTCCCCGCCGCTCGAGCCAGTCGAGCACTCCCGGGAGCATCTGGTCGGCTCGCTCGGTGCCGAATCCCCTGACCAGGTTCATCGATTCCAAGAATCCCGATGTCCACCACGGCGCGCTGTGCCGCAGGGGAAAGCTTGAAAAAGACGCTGTGTGGTAGCCCACGCCCATGAGAGTCGCCGCGAAGGACTGGACACCTAACGGCGAGAACAACTGCCGATCAGGGCCCCATGCCCGCAAATCCGCGGCAACGCCGCCATGGTTGGCCACCCCGTTGCGGATACCGAACATGCCCGAAATCAACGCGGTGCGACTCGGAAGACAAGGGACATCAGATGCGTAGACGTCGGTGAAGCGGACGCCCCGTGCAGCGAGGGTGTCGATGTTGGGACTAGTGGCGCGGTGGTAGCCGTAGCAACCGAGGTGGTCCGGTCGCAGCGTGTCGATGTCAAAGTACAGAATTCTCATCAAAGTGGTTCCCCGACCGTGACCCCATGCATGCTGAGAACGTATCTGATCGGTTGAGAAGCATCCGGTTCGGTGATCCTCTGATCCTTGCGCACCAAGGTCGCCTGAGTCGACGGTCTGCCGATCCCGAATGGATCACCCGAATCTACCTGGCATTGTTCCAGGGCTTTATTCTGCAGCAGTCGTGGAAGCCCGATCTGAGTCATTGTCAATAGTTGTGGATGAGGTTTCTCGTTCAGGCGGCGACGGACCCGGTGCTGCTGTCGCTGTCGGTCGTCGTCACACTCCTTTCTTGTAGCTTGCCGTCGATGAACGT
>JBAPXO010000595.1:0-3144 GCA_049284255.1 Solirubrobacteraceae bacterium
CAGGAGGGCAGCCAGGTCGTAGCTCGCCTTGACGCTGCCAGCCGGGTCCGCCAGGGCGAGGAGACCGAGCTGTGGTTCAACTCCGAGCACCTGCACCTGTTCGATCCGGAGAGCGGCCGGAGCCTGCTTGGCAACGCGGACGGCTCAGACGGGCAGAGCGCTCCCGCGGCAGCCCCCCAGACGGCGGCCTCTCCTGATCCCGATCAGCCCCAGTCGCAATAGCGTCCGCATAAGGACTAACCTCGGGCGCCCATGTCAGGCATTCGGCGCTCGACCGGGATGCCCGGTGTCGACGCGCAACACGACTTCATGCGCGCCCGTCGCCACGCCGCGCTCGCCCGAGTGGCGGCGCGCCTGCGCGGCGAGCCCGACGACGTCCGCATGGTTCTGCCCTATGAGGAGGTCGTGGCCGCCCTCGGTTTTGTCTCAGAGCGTCCCGGCGGCAATGAGGTGGTGGCGCTCGACGCGATCGTCGGAACCGTCGACCGAGGGCGCGAGTTTGACCGGAGCTTCCGTCCGACCTCGGGACGGGTGCGTTCGCGCTGGGAGCACATCGCGGCCGCGATGCGCCGCGGGGAAGCGATGCCTCCTGTCGACCTCGTCCGGATCGGTGAGATCTACTTCGTGCGCGACGGGCATCACCGGGTCTCGGTCGCGCGCGCCCTGGGATGGATGGACATCGAGGGCCGGATCACCGACGTCGTCACCCGCGTCGGAGCCGAGCGGGCGATCACCCTCGCCGATCTTCCCCTGAAGACCCACGAGCGGGTGTTTTTCGAGCGCGTGCCGTTGCCCGCGCACGCGCGCTCGGAGATCCTCCTCTCTGACCCCTGGGCCTATGCCGACCTCGCCGAGTCCGTCGAGGCGTGGGGCTTTCGCACCGCCCAGGACCGCGGCGAGCCGGTCAACCGGCGGGAGACCGCCTTCCTGTGGCTTGAGAACGAATACCGTCCCGTGGTCGAGATGCTGCGGGAAGCCGACCTCATCGGCGCGCGGACGGATACCGAGGCCTACATGCAGATCAGCGCCGAGCGCTACCGGCTGTTGCGAACCGATCGCTGGGACGAGGACGTGATCGCCCGGGTGAGCGGGGGCGGGGGGCGTCGGCGCCGGCGACGATCGGCACCCAAGGACTCCTCCTAACGGAGGTTCAGTTACGGGCGCGGGCCACCACGGACGCGACCCCGCCGCGCCAGGGCTCACCGTGGCCGAAGAAGACGCCGTCGGCCTCCAAGCCCTCGATCCGGGCCAGCGATTCGCGGCTTTCGGACGTCGAGGTGTTCATCAGCGGCGGCATGACCTGAGGCTCACGGCTGCCTGTGAGGGGGTTCAGCGAGCACATCTGGTCGCCAACGAAGAGCGCCTTGTGGCTTTCGAAGTACAGCGAGCAGTGGCCCGGGGTGTGACCAGGGGTGGCCACGACGCGGGGGCTGCCCGGGACATCTAGAACATCTCCATCGGCGAAGGTCTCCGCTCCGCTGACGGTCGTCGGCTTGATGCTCCCGGCCGAGCGCATGAAGGCGTATAGGAAGCGATAGGTCGATGGTCGCCAGAGGCTGTTGACGAGCTCGAGCGGGCTGCCGTCGGTTGACTTGCGTTTGCCGGTGCGCAGCATCTCCTCGTCGCCGGCGCTCACCAGGACTCGCGCCCCGGCCTCCTGCAGTGCCGCGGCAAGCCCGACGTGATCGGGGTCGGCATGGGTCAAGACAAGAGCGTCGACGTCGCTGAGCGAACGCCCGACGGCTGCCAGGTCATCGCTCAGGTGGGAACGGAACCCCGGCAGACCGGCGTCTACCGCGGTCAAGCGTCCCTGGTCCTCCACCAGGTACCAGTTGACCGCCCAGATGCCGAGACCGTGGACGCCAGGAAGGATGTTGGGCTGGGTATCGATGGCGGGATCCTATGGGTTAACGCCACCACGAGCCGAGCACCCGCCGCCAGTTGCCCCAGGCAATCGCATCAAGCTCGGTGTCGGTGAAACCGGCCGCGCTCAGCGCTTCCAGCAGCTTCGGCATTCCGGCGACGTCGCCCAGCGGCGCCGGAACCGGAGCGCCGTCGAAGTCGGATCCGAGCGCGACGTGCTCGTGCCCGATTCGCTCCGCGACGTAAGCAGCGTGCTGGGCGATCAGCTCGAGCGGCGTGTCGAGGTCCTCGGCGAAGTCGGCGCGCAGGAACGGGCATGCGAAGACGATCCCGACTAGGCCTCCCGAGGACCCAATGGCGTCGAGCTGGCGATCGGTGAGGTTGCGAGTGGTTGGGCAGAGGGTGTGCGCGGCGGCGTGACTGGCGACCAGCGGGCCCAGGTCGGCGCGGGCCACATCCCAGAACCCGGCTTCGTTGAGATGGGCCAGGTCGACGACGATCCCGAGCTCGGCGCACCGCCTCACCAGCGCGTGGCCAGCATTTGTGAGCCCCGGTCCGGTGTCGGGGCTGGAGGGCGAGATGAAGGGAACGCCGTGGCCGAACTCGTTCGGCCGGCTCCACACCGGCCCGACCGAGCGCAGCCCCGCCGAGTACCAGAGCTCGAGCGCCTCAAGCCCGGCGTCGATCGCTTCGGCGCCCTCGAGGTGGAGGACGGCGACCGGCGGCCCGTCGTCCTCGTGCGCGCGATCGAGGTCGTCGACGGCCCGCGCTACCCGGAGGTGTCCACCGCGCTCGAGCGCCAGCAGCCGGCCCGCCACCCGGGTCGCGGAGTCGGCGGCGAGTGCGTGCGGTACGGGCTCGGCGAGCTCGAACTCGATCACGCCGTCGTCGCGGGGCACCAGAACGAAGTCCTCGCCAGCGGATTCGGAGAACACGGCGAAGATCCCGCCACGCACCCCGCCCTCGCGCATCCGGGGGAGATCCAGATGACCCTCAGGCTTACCGGTGGCGAGGAGCTCATGACCGTCGGCAGTGAGGGCGTCGTTGTGGCCGTCGAAGATGGCTCGCACCGTCTCGAAGCTAGCGGGAGCGACTCCGGGAGTGAACCTACAGCACCGTAGTTGCGGCCGCCAAGACTGATAGCCTGCCGCGACCGCATGCAGCCACCTCCTCCCGACGCATCCGCCCGGTCGCGCCGCCGCTATGCCCCGCGGATGGCCCCTCAGAAACGTCGGGAACAGGTCATCGATGCGGCGCTGAGCGTGATCGTCCAGCACGGCT
>JBAPXO010000596.1:0-5125 GCA_049284255.1 Solirubrobacteraceae bacterium
AGGTGGTAGTCGTGGACCATCACCACCGGCTGCTCGACGTCCTCGATCTCCTCGAGCACGGCGCGGGCGAGGTCCTCGTTGACGGCGTTGTAGCCGAACTCGAACGCCTCGGTCTCGTTGCGCCGGATGTCCGGGGCGTTTGACAGGTCCCACAGGTAGTGCTGGATGAACCACAGCAGCGGGTTGGCGATGATGTTGTAGAAGCCGTCGTAGGCGTCGGCGTCGGATGCCACGAGTTTGACCCGGTACTCGTCGCCGTCGGGTGTCCTCACCGGGAACGGCCGGCCGTCGTTGCGCTCGGACTGCTCTACGTCCTCATCGGTCATCGCCGAAGCCACCCACGTGACCGGGCGGTGCGAGGCGAGCCCGATCAGCGCCGTCACGAGCCCGCCCGTCCCCCGCTTGACCTCGCCGCCCGGCTGGAAGGTGACGGGGCCTCGGTTGGATACCAGGACAAGCGGGGTCTCAGCGGCCATGCAAGCCTATTGTCGCCGCTTCACAGCTCCAGCGTGTCAAACAACTGCAACCAGTCGCGGAGCAACCGCGGGCTCAGGAAGCGCCGGCGCGCGCTCTCCTTACCGGCACGCCCCAGGCGGCGGCCGAGTCCGGGGTCGGCGAGGATCTCTATCGCCCGGTCGGCGCACTGCTCGACGGTCGAGACCAAAAAGCCGCTCTCGCCGTCGGTGATCTGCAGTGGAATGCCCCCCACGGCGCCGCCAATGAACGGCCGGGCCTTCCAGATCGCCTCAGTCACGGTGAGCCCGAACCCCTCCCGGGTCGACTTCTGGATCACGACGTCGCAATGGGACTGGAAGGCGTTGACCTCGATCGCACCGACGTTGTTGAGGTTGTTGAGAATGTGGATGTCGGGATCCCCGTCGGCGTGGGCGACGGTGGCGTTGAAGTAGTCCCAGCCTTCGGGATCGTCGGTGGCCATCGAACCCACCAGTGCCAGCTGGACATCGGGCATCTGGTCCTTGACGATCCGGTAGGCGTCGATCACGCCCAGCGGGTCCTTCCAGGGATCGAAGCGCGATACCTGGCACAGGAGCGGACGCTCGACGTCGATCCCGAACTGCTCGCAGATGTAGACGGCGTCATCGGAGGAGAAGGCCATGTTCTTGGGCGCCAGCGGGTCGATGGCCGGCGGCACGATGTGGGCGCGCCCGTCGACTCCGGCCGGGGCGTAGGCCGGCACGTGGAAGACGGTGGCTACGTAGGGCTCCAGGAACGGCATCAGCCGGGCGAGCGTCGCCGGGTTCGGCGTCGAGAGGTCGATGTGGCACCGCCACACCCAGTTGCGGGCCCGCTCGTTGACCAGCGAAGCGATCGCCGCCGGCTGGGGGTCGTGAACGATGCAGACGTCCCAATCGCCCGTGAGCTGCTGCGCGTTGACCTCGTTGTAGTGCTCCCAGATGTCCCACTCCGCCGCCGTCAGATCCTGGGGGCTGCCCTGGAGCGCGTTGTGCATGACCTTGGTGGTGTTGAAGAACTCCTCGCGGCCGTAGATCACGTGCCACTCGCAATCGAGCCCGACGTCGAGCATCAGGGGGACGAGCGTGTAGAGGATCTCGGACACCCCGCCGCCGAAGGCGGTCGCCGACACGTGAAGGATGCGCTTTCCGGCGAGCCGATCGGCCAGCTCGCGAATCTCGGAGACGAGTTCGCGGCCGACGATGCTCGCGTAGTCAGAGAGGTGTTTATGGGCGACGGATACGGGTTGCAGCATGTGGGTGCGAGCCTAATCCTCGGGTGACAACAGCACGATATTCCTTGGGTCAGCTGTGAAGTTCGATCAGGCGCTGGATGCCCGTTTCCACGGCGCGTACGAGCTGGTCGTGGAGGGCGGTGTTCGCTGCCGAGATCGACGACATCTGGAAGTCATGACCGCTTCCCAGCAGCCGTCGATCCTCGAGTGATCGTCCCCATCCATCGCTGATAACCCCGCCGGCCTCACGCAGGCAGAGCCAGGGGGCGGCGAGATCGTAGGGCGAGTTGTTGAGAACCTGGCCCCCGCCTACGCGCTCGAACTCGGACCGCATTCCCGGGACCTCGTCGATCATCCGTGACCCCACCTCGACCACGGCATCGAGCTGGCCGGTGACGATCCGCGTCATCCCGAATGCCTGCGAGCCCAGATCGAATACTCCGCCTCCGACGGAGGAGCCGTCGATCAGCTCGGCGAGCACCTCGACCGTGGCCCGCGCCGGGCGGCCGCGGAAGCCGTAGGACCAGAACATCCGACCGAGATCGACGTTGGCGCTGAGCGCCGGCGCAGGCGACTCAACCAGCCCCTCGCCGGCCGCTGCCAGGAACAACCCGCCGGACTTGATCTCGACCACGCAGGCCGCGCTCACGTCGCCCATCGTGGGATCGCCATCGCCGAGGGGGGCGAGCGCGACCGCCACGCAGCACGACTCAAGGCCGGCAAGCGCGGGGCGGGTCCCGTCGATCGGGTCCACGACCAGCACCTCGGTGGCGTCAGGCGGGGCCACCAGCCCGCGGTCCTCGGAGTAGAAGGCGACCCGCGGCGCGCGTTCGCCCAGGAACTCGGCCAGTGACGTCTCGGCGATCTCGTCTACGGCGAAGGTGACATCGCCGCCTTCCGCATCGCCGGCGTGGGCCCGTCCGGCATGGCCGCCGAGCTCGGGAACGACGCGCTCTCGTAGGGTCACGGCGAGGTCGCGGACGAGGGTCAGGCGCTTAGTGGAAGAAGTGAGGGCGTCGGTCACGGCGGAAGGTGAGAAGGTAATGGGCGCTGGTAAGCGGCCACGAAGAGAGAGCAAAGTCAACTGATTCAGTGGCCTTGCTAGCGTTCGATCCAGGCCCCATCCCGCGCGTAACCGCCAAGCAACCGAAGGAGAGCAGCCGATGAGCAACACCGACGATCTGCTGACCAACAACGAGCAGTACGCGTCCTCCTTCGACAAGGCAGACCTGCCGCTCCCTCCCGCGCAGAATGTCGCGGTCATCGCCTGCATGGACGCCCGCCTCAACATCTACGGCATGCTCGGTCTTCAGGAGGGCGACGCTCACATCATCCGCAACGCCGGAGGCGTGGTCACCGATGACGGGATCCGGTCGCTCGCCATCTCCCAGCGGCTGCTCGGCACCGAGGAGGTCATCCTCATCCACCACACCGACTGCGGGATGCTCACCTTCAAAGACGACGACTTCAAGGCCTCGATCCAGGAGGAGACCGGGATCAAGCCAACGTGGGCCGCCGAGGCCTTCAACGATCTCGACGAGGACGTCCGTCAATCGATCGCTCGCATCAAGGCCTCACCCTTCATTCCGCGCAAGGACTCGATTCGCGGGTTCGTCTACGAGGTCGAGAGCGGCCGCCTGCGCGAAGTCTCCTAAAAGCCCGCCGAACCACTTCAATACCGTTCGTGCTCGATGAGCGAGCACGACGTGATCGTTATCGGCGCCGGACCGGCGGGCGAGGTCTGCGCCGGTCGCCTTGCCGGCGAGGGCCTCGAGGTCGCGCTCGTCGAGCGTGAGCTGGTGGGCGGCGAGTGCGCGTACTGGGCCTGCATGCCCTCAAAGGCCCTGCTCCGGCCGGCCGAGCTGCTGGCCGAAGTGCAGCGCGTCCCCGGTGCCAAGCAGGCGGTGACCGGGGAGATCGCCCCCGGCGACGTGCTCGAGCGCCGCGACGCCGTGATCCATGACCTCGACGATTCTGGCCAGCTTCCGTGGCTCGAGGATCGCGGGGTCACGCTCGTCCGTGGGCAGGGGCGACTCGAGGGCGAGCGACGGGTCAGGGTCGACGACCACCTGCTGAGCGCCCGCCGGGCCGTCGTGGTCGCCGTCGGTAGCGGCGCCGCGTTTCCGCCGGTGCCCGGACTCCAGGAGATCTCGCCCTGGACTAACCGGGTGGGCACGACCTCCGAGTCGGTTCCCCGACGCCTGATCGTGCTCGGCGGGGGAGCGGTGGGGTGCGAGCTCGCCCAGGCCTGGGCCTCGCTCGGCTCCGAGGTCACCCTCGTCGAGGCGCGGCCGCGACTGCTCGAGGCCGAGGAGCCGTTCGCCGGCGAGCTGCTGGCGGCCTCGCTGCGCGATCACGGCGTCGACGTACGCGTCGGGGCCCACGCCACGTCCGCAACCCGCACGGGCAAGGACGGCGAGTTCACCCTGACTCTGGAGGAGGGCACCGCCCTGACCAGCGATGAGCTGTTGGTCGCCGCCGGGCGAAAGCCCCACACCGCCGACCTGGGTCTGGAGACCGTCGACCTCGAGCCGGGAGCCACGATCCCGGTCACGGACACGATGCGGGTCTCCGGACGCGACTGGCTGTATGCGATCGGCGACGTCAACGGGCGGGCGCTGCTCACCCACGCCGGCAAGTATCAGGCGCTGGTGGCCACGGCAACGATCATGAACCGTGAGGCCCGGGCGATCTGGGACGGCGAGCTCTCGCCGCGGGTCGTGTTCACCGAGCCCCAGATCGCGGCGGTCGGCCGCACGCTGCAGGAGGCGCTCGAGGCCGGCATCGCCGCGCGGGCGATCGACGCCGATCCGGCGGCCACGGCGGGGGCGAGCTTCATCGGCAAGGGCGCTCGGTCAGGCGCCCGCATCGTCGTCGACGAGAACCGCGAGGTGATCATCGGCGCCACCCTCGCTGGGCCCGATGTGGCCGAGAGCTTGCACGCGGCGACGATCGCGATCGTCGGCGAGGTGCCCCTGCGACGGCTCATCCACGCCATGCCCCCGTTTCCAACCCGCAGCGAGGTGTGGCTCAAGCTCCTGCAGGACTGGGCCCCTTGAAACGGCGCTGCCGGTAGGGGTTGTCCGCGACCGGATCTCCTAGGCCGGGATGTCAAGCGTGAACGTCGTCGCGCCCGCACCCGAGCGCACCGACAGCTTGCCGGCCATGCGCTCGGCCAGCTCGGAGGCGATCGCCAGACCGAGCCCCGACCCCTGGGCATCGTCGGCGGTGAAGAAGGGCTCGAAGATGCGCTGCTGGACGCGGTCGTCGATGCCCTCGCCATCGTCGCGCACGGCCAGGCGAACGCGGCCATTCTCGCGCCCGGCCGTGACGACGATCTGCGTCCCCGACGGGGTGTGGGTCAGCGCGTTGTCGATCAGGATGCGCATGATCTGCGCGACGCGCACGGGGTCGCAC
>JBAPXO010000597.1:0-3612 GCA_049284255.1 Solirubrobacteraceae bacterium
GGCCTGCGCCGAGGCGGGGATCGAGGCGCTCGGCGCCTGAGCGCGGGCTCCTGGGGCGGGACGCAGGGCACGGGGCCGGGAGGCAGGGCACGGGGCCGGGACGCAGGGCACGGGGCAATGACCCGGACACGGGGCCGGGACGCAGGGCACGGGGCACGGACCCGGGGCACCCGGCCGCTATAGCGTCAGAATCGACCACCCCTGCGCCGCTTCCGAAGGGTGTGGTGCGAACAGGTCGCTCTTCGGCGACCGTTTCCCACACCTCCCGAAGCCAGACGAGGTGTGGTCAATTACGGCCCTCTCCGTCTCCGGGCGACCGGCAAAGAGCGCCGACGATGAGTTTGCAAACCTCGGCGGGTCCTGAGATGACAAACCCATCACGAGGAGGAGAGGCGATGGCCGGCACGACAGACAGCCCAGGCGACGTTCCCGACCGGCGACCGGCGGCGCTCACGCGCTTGGAGGCGCTGGTGGGCAAATGGGTGGTAGCCGCCTCGTTTGAGGCCGGCTACTTCGCCTCCGGCAGCCCCGCGACGACCATGGGCGGAGGACGGACCACGTTCGAGTGGCTCGACGGCTCGTACTTTCTCATCCAGCGCTTCAGCGTCGAGCATCCCGCCGCGCCGAACGGCATCGCGATCATCGGCGTCGGGACCAGCGCGGAAACCTTCACCCAGCATTACTACGACTCTCGCGGGGTCGCTCGCGTCTACGAGATGACCCTCCAGGACGGCGTCTGGAAGCTGCGGCGCGAGGCGCCGGGGTTCTGGCAGCGCTATGCCGGCGTGTTCTCGGATGACGGCAGCACGATCAGCGGCGCATGGGAGGGATCCTCAGACGGCGTGGAATGGGAGCACGATTTCAAGCTCACCTACACCAAGGTCGTGACCGGGTCTCCCGGGGGGAAACATTAGGTTGATGAGCACAGGAGGCCTGGCTTATGCTCGGCCCGACCGACCTCAGAGGGGGCTTGAGTGCCACGACAGTCGCAGGCAGTTCTCATCACGGGATGCTCGTCGGGCATCGGACGGGCGACCGCCGAGCTCATGGCCGCCCACGACTATTGCGTCTATGCGACGGCACGCAACGCCGAGTCGATCGCCGATCTGCAGGCCCGAGGGTGCCGCACGCTCGCCCTCGACGTGACCGATGAAGAGTCGATGCGCTCCGCGGTCGCGGCCGTCGAGGAGGCTGAGGGGGCCGTCGGGGTGCTCGTCAACAACGCCGGCTACAGCCAGTCGGGGGCCGTGGAGACGCTCGACCTCGACGACGTCCGCCGGCAGTTCGAGACCAACGTCTTCGGGCTCATCCGCATGTGCCAGCTCGTCCTGCCCGCGATGCGGGACCAGCGCTCGGGGCGGATCATCAACGTCAGCTCGATGGGCGGGAAACTGGTCTTCCCGGGAGGCGGCGCCTACCACGCGACCAAGTACGCCGTGGAGGCGATCAGCGACGCCCTGCGCTTCGAGGTGAAGGGCTTCGGCGTCGACGTCGTGGTGATCGAACCGGGGCTTATCAAGACCCGCTTCGCCGAGACGGCTCGCGACACGATGGTCGCCAGCGACGCCGGCGGTCCGTATGAGGAGTTCAACAAGGCGATCGCCGCCGCGACCGTCGAGGCCTACGAGGGCCCGCTGTCGCGGCTTGGCGGCGGACCCGACGCCGTGGCCAAGGCGATCGAGAAGGCGGTGACCGCCAAGCGGCCGCACACTCGGTATCCGGTCACGCCCTCGGCACGGCTGCTGCTGACCCAGCGTGCGCTGCTGACCGATCGGATGTGGGATGCGGTGGCGGGCACGCAGTTCCCCCGTCCGCAGTAAGACCGGCCCTCAAACCGTCCCGAGGTAGCGCGCGAGCGCCTCGGCCGGGTAGTGCTTGGCCGCCTCGGCCAGGATGTAGAACGTGTCGGGAGGCACGTTGGCCTGGAGCCAGTCGGCATGCGGCCAGCCCCCGTCAGGTCGTTGCTGCTCGAGCAGGTAGCCGATGCCGCGGGCGACGGCGTCTGACGAGGCCTCCCCGGCGTCGATCAGTCCGGTCAGCACGAGCCCGGTGAGCGGCGGCATGCTCGGCCCCCGGCCGGCTAGCGCAGGGTCGCGGTAGGAGTCGGGCAACTCACCCCATCCGCCGTCGGCGTTCTGGCGCTCGGTCACGAAGGCGACCGCGCGGCGGACCCACTGCTCGGACATGTCGGCGCCGACGCGCGCCAGCCCCTGAAGAACGCACGCCGTGGCGGCCAGGTAGTTGACGGTCCAGCGGCCCCAGAACCCGCCGGTGTCGAACTGCTGAGCGCGCAGGAACCCGATCGCGCGGGTCACAGCGGGCGAGGCGGTGGTCATACCGAGGCGGCCCAGAGCGTCGAGCACCCGCCCGGTCAGGTCCTCGGTCGATGGGTCGCCGAGTTCACGGGGCGGATCAACGAGCGTGCGCAGCGCGGAGATCGGGTCGTCAAGCGACACCTCCACCGGCCCGGTGAACAGCGGCCCAGGCCGCTTGGCGGGCAGGTCATGGACGAACGCCGACCAGCCGCCGTCGGGGTTCTGCATCCCCAGCAGCCAGTCGCGACCGAGGTCGCGCGAGGCGCTCACGCGGCGGTTTGCCTCCGGGTGCAGGCCGGCGACCGCGAGCGCGTCGCCGTAGGCAGCGAGCACCGCGCCGGTGTCGTCGTTGTCGACCATCGTCTCGTTGCCGGGCTGAAACGCCCACCCCCCGGTCCGCGGCGCCCCGGCCCGGCGGTTGTCGACCTCCGGCTGCTCGACGCTCGACTGGGCAGCGATCAGCCAGTCGAGGGCGCGCACCACCCGCGCGTCGCCCGGCGGCTCGCCGGCGGTCAGGAGCGCGCGCAGGTTCGCGGCTGTGCACCACACCGGGCTTCCGAAGACGTCGAAATGAAGTCCATCGTCGTCGCGGACGCGCTGGGCCTCGAGCCATCCCACGGCGCGCGCCACCATCGGATGCTCGAGCTCGAGACCGGCGGCGCGCAACGCGGGCAGCATCAGCGCGGTCTGGACCGTGTTGGCGTTCCAGCTGCCGTCGCGGTTCTGGAAGGTTGCCAGGAGCGCCAGCGTCCGGGCGGCGAACCGGCGCGCGATCCCCTCAGGCGGCGGGCCCTGTGCCCCCCAATCCCCGCGCAGGCGATGGGCGACCAGCGTGAGCGCGCCGCTGACCATCAGGATCCCGGAGTGAAACCGCCGCTCCATGAACCTGACCAGCGGTCCGATCAGCGCCGGCAGCATCGGCGGACAGGGCAGCACGGACGGCGCGACGAGGCCGGCCAGCGCCAGGTAGACCACGGCCGGGTCGCCGCGCCCGAACGCCTTTACGACCGCCCCCGTCCCGCCCTGGGCATCGACGTAGCTGCGGGCACGACCGATTGCCTCGACGCTGTCGCTCGGTGCGCAAACGTGCAGCGCTGCCCATGCCGAGGCGGTGGCACCGAGGTCGCCCTCGGGCGCGGTCGGATAGGAGCGATAGGAACCATCGGACTCCTGGCGTGCACGGAGCCACCGAGCCCCCTCGGCGGCGTCGGTGGCGGGGAGGCACCCGGCGTAGTGAAGGGCCACCAGAACCTGGGCGGTAGGCATCGCTCCCATGTCGCCGGGTGACTCCCAGGAC
>JBAPXO010000598.1:0-4220 GCA_049284255.1 Solirubrobacteraceae bacterium
GTGCTCGAGTTGCCGCGACTTGAGCCCGCCGGTATCCTCGCCGCCGCCAACGCGGCGCTGGAGCTGCTGCGGGCGGTAGTCGAGCCGAGCCTGCCAGCGGGCCGCTCGGCCACCCGAACCGCGCTGCGCGCCGAGATCGGCCGCTACGTGCGGGCCCATCTCCAAGACCCGACGCTCGATCCCGCGTCAATCGCCCGCGCGAACGCGATGTCGGTGCGGGCGCTGCACGCCCTCTTCGAGGACGTCGACGCTTCGGTGGCGCGGCTCGTGCGCAGCGAACGGCTGGCCCGCTGCCTGGAGGATCTGCAACGGCTCAACGGCGGATCGGTGACCGACATCGCGTTTCGCTGGGGATTCTGTGACGCCGCCCACTTCTCACGCGTGTTCAAGCGTGAGTTCGGCGCCACTCCCAGCGAGATCCGTCAGGCGGCGCTCGCCGCCGGCTCGCCTTCCGACTGAGGCGTCCGCCCTTCCTGAGGCGTCCGCTCAGCCCGCGCCCGGGCGCCGGTCGAGCACCCGGACGGCCTTGCCCTCGCTGCGGGGGACAGTGCCCGGATCGAGCACCGCCACCGTGATCCGCAACCCCGTGTGCTCGCGCAGGAGCGCCTGCAGCCGATCGCGCAGCGACTCGCGTTCGGTCGCCTCGGTGGCCTCGGTGGCCTCGGTGGCCTCGGTGGCCTCGGTGGCCTCGCACTCGAGCGTGAGCTCGTCCATCGGACCCGTCCGCTCGACGATCAGCCGGTAGTGGGGGGTCACACCGTCGACGCCGAGCAGCACGTGCTCGACCTGTGATGGATACAGGTTCACCCCGCGCACGATCAGCATGTCGTCGTGACGTCCGCGCAGTCCGGTCAGGCGAACCGTCGTGCGACCGCACGAGCAGGGCTCGTCGATCAGCCGACCGATGTCCCCCGTCCGGTAGCGGATCAGGGGCAGCGCCTCCTTGGTCAGCGACGTGAACACCAGCTCGCCCTCGGATCCCGGGGCGACGAGCTCGCCGTCCGCGGGATCGACCACCTCGACCAGGAAGTGATCCTCCTGCACATGCAGACCGGCGCGCGCGGACAGACACTCGGTCGCCACGCCGGGGCCGCACATCTCCGACAGGCCGTAGAAGCACACGGCGGCCAGGCCGAGGGCGCGTTCGATCTCGACGCGCATCCCCTCGGTCCAGGGCTCACCCCCGAAGAGGCCGAGCGCGAGTGGGAGCCCGACGGGGTCGACGCCACTGTCCCGGAGCGCTTGGGCGATCACGAGCGCGTAGGACGGGGTCGCCACCAGGACCTCGGAGCCGAGGTCTGCCAACAGCATCGCCTGGCGGGCGGTGAAGCCGCCTGACACCGGGACGACCGTCGCGCCGATTCGCTCGCCGCCCTGGTGAAACCCCAGTCCGCCCGTGAACAGCCCGTAGCCGTTGGCATTGTGGATCGTCATTCCGGGCGTGACGCCGGCCATCGCCATCGAGCGCGCCATGAGCTCGGTCCAGCGCTCGAGATCGCCTTTCGTGTAGGCGACCACGGTCGGCTTGCCGTGCGTGCCGCTGGAGGCATGCACGCGGACGAGCTCGTCCCGCGGCACGGCGAGCAGGCCGAAGGGGTACGAGTCGCGCAGGTCGGACTTGACCATGAACGGGATCCGCTGGAGATCGGCAAGCGATCGCAGGTCCTCGGGGGCTGCGATCCCGGCCTCGGCCAGGCGCTTCGCGCCCAGCGGCTGGCCCTCGAGGACGCGGCCGACGGTGGCGCGCAGTCGCTGCAGCTGGAGCTCGTGCAACTCCGGGCGCGACAGCGTCTCGACGGCGTCGCGGATCCGAGCGTCAGCTTGAGCGGGCGGCGGCATTCCAGTGCTGCTCGAGGTTGCTGACGAGCGCCGGGCTGAGGTGGCAATAGGCCTGCTCGCGAGCGTAGGCCGACATGTACTCCCGGAACAGGTCGATCGGCTCCTGGCCGATTCGAAGCACGCGGCGATTTCCCGTCGCGTTGACCAGGCCCGAACCGGTGAGGGCCGCGACCCGATTGTCGATCGCGTCGTCCATCTCCCCCGCCTCGACGACCTCATCGACGAGCAGGTCGGCATCCGCGTCGCCCGCGGACCATTCGCGGCCAGACATGATCGCCTGGCGCGCGGCGCGGTCACCGACTGACCGGGGCAGCCGGAGATTGGAGGCGCCCGGAATGATCCCTTCCTTGCGCGCCGGCAGATACAGACGCGAGCCGCGGATTGCGATCACGTGGTCGACGACGTGCAGCAGCTGGCACGCGCCGCCGATCGCGTACCGCTCGACGGCGGCGACCCAGAGCTTCTCGACCGAGCGCGCGGGCTCGACCTGCGTGATCAGACCGCGGTAGAGCTTGTTCACGTAGCCGAGGTCGCGCACGAGATAGAACAAAAAGTCGATCTTCCCCTGGTAGAGCTGCGTCAGGTTGATCCCGGCACCGAAGATGCGCTCGCCTGCATATCTCGGGTGGTCCACGACGGCGCCGCGGAACACCCCGATTTCGCTGTCGGGATCGAGCAGGATCAGATCGACGGCGGACTCCGTCGGGCCGAGCGTGGCTCCGTCCTCGGCGTTGAGATGCCGTTGGTTGCGCAACTCGAGGACCGCCGCGCGCCCCTGCCTAGTGACCCGGGCATGACCGAAATCCACGACCCCACGGGATTGGAACTCCGCGAGTCGCTCAAGCGCCTCGGGCGTCGGGGCGAGCATCGACTCGATCAGGTGGCGCCCGGCCCTTGGCAGCGCCAGGATGTGCTCGAGCAGCAGGCCCTGGGCTAGCTCCAAGCCGGCCTTCTCAGCCAGCGGCCGAGCCCGCTCGGACTCCATCTCAGCGCGGGTCGGGACGAGTCCCGGCACCAGGCCCGCTGCCTCATAGACCAGAGCCTCGAGCCGGATCGGCTGCGCACACCGGTTCGTGAGCTTGTCGTACAGCTCGCCGGCGTGGCCATCGAGGAACGCGATCCGGGCGTCGGTGAGCGCCTGCGAGAGAGCACGCGCCGCCTCCGGCTCGGACTCCGAGCGCCGGGGGGCCGGCGGAAGGCGGCTGACGAGCGCGGTCCCGCGCACCAGAAAGCCGCTGAGGGCGTCACCTGCCGCCTCCAGGGAATCGAGCCGCGCCGGTGCTGACCGTGACCACTCGTCGAGCTCCTCCGGCGACAGCCCGGCTCGCTGCAGAGTCGAAATCGGGAGGTCAGATCCGGATTGCATGCGCACTCACCCCTGGAGGATAAGGTTGCGTCAATGGGCGGTCTGATGGAGGGCAAGGCGGGTCTGGTGACCGGGGCCGCCAGCGGCATCGGGCGAGCGTGCGCCCGTCGTTTCGCGCGCGAGGGCGCGGCGGTGCTCGTCGCCGACCTGCCCAGCGCCGCCGACGGCGCCATGGAGACCGTGGCCCAGATCACCGGCGACGGAGGACGAGCGGAGTACTTCCCCTGCGATGTCTCGGGCGCGACCGACAACGAGGCACTGGTGGCCCGCGTCGTGGAGCGCTACGGAAAGCTGGACTTCGCCCACAACAACGCCGGAATTGGCGTCCACCGACTGCTGCACGAGACCCCGGACGAAGATTTCGACCGGGTGATCGCGGTCAACCTGCGCGGGACGTTCCTGGGCCTCAAGCATCAGATCCGGCAGATGCTCGCCAACGAGCCACCGCATCGCGGCGCGATCGTGAACACGTCCTCCAACGCCGGGCTTAGGGCGGTGACGATGCTCAGCGCCTACACGGCCAGCAAGCACGGGATCCTCGGGCTGACCAAGAACGCGGCGGTCGAGTACGCCAACGACGGCATCCGGGTCAACGCCGTGTGCCCGGGCGCGATCATGACCCCGCTGATGTCCGAGCAGCCACCCGAGCGCCAGCAGGAGATCCTCGCGCCCCAGGCCATGACGCGCTTCGGGGACCCGGACGAGGTCGCAGCGGCGGTCGTCTGGCTGTGCTCCGAGCTGGCGTCGTTCGTGACCGGCGCCGCGCTGCCGGTCGACGCCGGCTCGGTCGCCTGGGTCTCCGCGCACCACGGCTGAGCGTCGGCGGCCTCCACCACGGTTTTTGGAATCGCTTGCGGAGCTAGGGCCGGTCTCGCGCTGGGGTGGCGCGATCCGGTTTGCTCAGTAGTCCATCGATCAGGTTGTGGATCACCGCCCTTACGTCCGCCTTCTCCTGCTCGGGGTCGTCGGCGTTGGCGATGCTCATGGCGCCCTCGTCGAGTGCCCCGATCATGAC
>JBAPXO010000599.1:0-2351 GCA_049284255.1 Solirubrobacteraceae bacterium
GGGAATGCTCGCCTGGACGATCATGGGCCTGGCGCTATGGCACTTCACGATCTGGCTGCCCGATCACTTCTGGGGCGGCATCGTCGGCGCCTTTTTGGGGGCGCTCGCCGGCGCGATCCTGTTCGGACTGATCATCCACGGCTTCCACATCCCCGGCCGGAACGACACTGACGTGGTCACTGCCCTGGAGGCGATCCCGGGGGCGCTCATCGGCATGGCCTTGGTCTATATCGAGGGCATACGGCGCGAGCGCGCGGGGGCGGCGCAGGGCGTGACCCTCTAGGCCGCTGCGCCGGAGGGCGACGTAGGCCGCTGCGCCGGAGGGCGACGTAGGCCCGGCGCGGTGGATCTGTCTGGGCCAGGACCTACTCTGGCGCCGTGCTTCAGGCTGCCGCGCTCGCCGACGCCCAGGCGCCGCCGGCGCCGGGGGAGCCCCTGCGATTGGTGTCACCAGGGACGGAGGCTGCGGGCGAGCGCTCCCCGGCCATCGCTCCTCGGCTTGAGCTTCCGCCGTACAGCTTCGACGATGCCCTTCTGCTGGAGCGCGAGCTCGGCATCGGCCACGTCCTCGCTCAGATTCTCGTGCGCCGCGGTCTCAGCGAGCCAGCGAGGGCGCGGGAGTTCCTCGCTGCCGAGGACGAGCACCCTCCGGACGCCTTCGCCGGCATCGGGGATGCGATCGCGGCGATCCGCCGCCAGATCGACAGTGGTGGCCGGATCACCGTGCACGGCGACTACGACGTGGACGGCGTGTGCGCGACGGCAATCATCGTGCGCGCGCTGCGAGACCTGGGGGCCGATGTCGGCTGGTTTCTCCCCAATCGCATCGAGGACGGCTATGGCCTGTCCGAGCGCACGGTAGTCCGGCTCGCCGAGCGCGGGACGCGCCTGATCCTGACCGTCGACTGCGGGATCACCGCCGTCGAGTCGGTAGCGGCGGCTCGCGCGGCCGGCGTTGAGGTCGTCGTCTCAGACCACCATGCTCCTCGCCCCGACGGAGTGCTCCCGGACTGCCACATCGTCCATCCAGGCGTATGTGGCTACCCGTGCGCGGACCTGTGCGGCACCGGTGTGGCCTTCAAGCTCGCGCAGGCGCTCGGGGCCGGCACCGCCGAGGAGGACCTCGATCTCGTGGCGCTGGCCACCGTCGCTGACCTGGTTCCGCTGGCCGGGGAGAACCGCCGCTTGGTTCGTGCCGGATTGCGCGTCTTGGCAGCGACCGTCAAGCCCGGTCTGCGCGCGTTGATCGCGGTCTCCCGCGCCGACCCGAGCGCGCTTGACGCCGGCACCCTCGGGTTCCGGCTGGCGCCGCGGATAAACGCCGCTGGGCGCCTGCGCCGTCCCGACGCCGGGCTCGAGCTCCTGCTCACCGAGGACGCGGCCAGAGCCAGGGCAATCGCCAACGAGCTCGACGCCATCAACGCCGAGCGGCGAGCCGTCGAGCAGCGGATTCTGTGGGAGGCCGAGTCCCAAGTGGCCGAGCTCGGCCAACGGCCGGCCTACGTCCTTTCCAGCGGCGATTGGCACCCCGGCGTGATTGGGATCGTCGCCTCGCGGATCGTCGACCGCCATCATCGCCCGGCGATCCTGATCGCGCTCGACGACCAAGGTCTGGCCTCGGGCTCGGGCCGGAGCATTCCCGGCTTTGACCTTCTCGGCGCGCTGCACGCCGCCGCCTCGAACCTGGAGCGATACGGCGGACACCGCGCCGCCGCCGGGCTGACCATCGACCCGGCCAAGATCGATGCCTTCTCGGCCGCCGTCCAGGCCCATGCCGCCTCGGTCCTCACCCCCGAGCTGCTCGAGAAGCGCGAGCGCGTCGATGCCGTCGTCTCGGGCGGCGAGCTCGGACTCGAGCTCGCGGAGGAGCTTGAGTCACTCGAGCCTTGCGGGATGGGCAACCCGGCGCCGCGTCTGCTGATCCCCGGTGCCCGCTTTACCGATGTGGCGCCGATGGGTGAGGGCCGCCACGCTCGATTCTCGGTGAACTCGGGGGGCGTCCGGGCGCGAGCGGTGGCCTTTGGCTGCGACGGCAAGGTGGGCGACGGATCCGGTGGGCCGCTCGACGCTACGTTCAAACTCGAGCGCAACGCGTGGAACGGAGCCGTGGAACCCAGGCTGGTTCTGCGCCACTGCCAGGCTTGCGTGCCGTCCCCGATCCAGGTGCTCGAGGACGGCGACTACCTCGCGGCCGTGCTCGGCGAGCTCGACGCCGTCCTGGAGACGCGAGAGGTCGCCGCGCAGCACTCTAAGCCTCGACGGGAGATCGTTGACCGCCGCGGCCACAGTCCGCTGGCGGTGCTCGCCGACGCCGTGGCCGGAGGCGAGCGCGTCCTGGCGCTGTGTGCCGA
>JBAPXO010000600.1:0-4486 GCA_049284255.1 Solirubrobacteraceae bacterium
CCGGTGGCGCGTCCGCCGCCCGGCGCTGCGCCCAGCCCTCGATGAGGTGGTGATCGTGATTGCCGGCGACGATCACGACTTCGCCGCCGGCGCCGAGGGCCGCCCCGATCTCCTGCAGTGGCCGCGCCGCCGCTCGCAGCGCCTCGCGGACCGGGCCATGGCGAAGCTCGAGCACGTCGCCGAGCAGCACCAGGCGATCGACATCGGTCAACGCGCGCGCCAGCGCGCCCCGGGGTTCGGCCTGGCGCAGGATGTCCCGACCGGTGCGCGCCCCCAGGTGCAGATCGGAAACGACCAGCGTTCGCAGCCGGGCCCCCAGTCAGACGAAGTACGAGGAGACGCCTAGGCTGCGCCGGCCGCCATGGCCTGGCGGATCGCCTTGGGCAGCATGAAGCGGACGTCTTCGGAGACGACCTGTAGCTCGCGGATGTCGTCGGTGCCGCGGCCGGCGAAGAAGGCGACCAGGCGCTGGACGAGCTCCTCGGGAGCGCTCGCGCCCGAGGTGATGCCGACGACGGCTTTGCCCTCCAGCCACTCCTCGCGCACCTGGGCCTCGTTGTCGATCAGGTAGGAGTCGGCGCCATGCTCGCGGGCGACCTCGACCAGGCGATTGGAGTTCGAGGAGTTGCGCGAACCGATCACCAGCACGAGGTCTGACTGCTGGGCGAGCTGCTTGACGGCGGCTTGCCGGTTGGTGGTGGCGTAACAGATGTCGTCGGTGCGCGGCCCGGTGATCGCCGGGAAGCGCTCGCGCAAGCGACGGATGATCGCCCGCGTCTCGTCGACCGAGAGCGTGGTCTGGGAGATGTAGGCGACCTTGTCGGGGTCTTTCACCTGGAGTTCGTCGACCCCGGCCTCGTCCTCGATGAGGACGATGTCCTCCGGCGCCTCCCCCATCGTTCCCTCGACCTCCTCGTGGCCGGCGTGACCGATGAGCACGATCGTGTAGCCCTCGGCGGCGAACTTCTTGGCCTCGACGTGGACCTTGGTGACCAAAGGGCACGTGGCGTCGATCGTCGCCAGCCCGCGGGCACCGGCCTCGGCATGGACTCCGGGCGAGACCCCGTGCGCCGAGAAGACCACGGTGGCCCCCTCGGGAACCTCGGAAGCGGACTCCACGAACACCGCTCCCCGCGCCCGCAGCTGCTCGACCACGTGTTTGTTGTGGACGATCTCCTTGCGGACGTAGATGGGAGCGCCGTAGAGCTCGAGCGCCCGCTCGACCGTCTGCACGGCTCGATCGACGCCGGCGCAGTATCCGCGCGGCGCGGCAAGCAAGATCGTCTCCGGGATGGAACCAGCCATTACCGAGAGTGTAGGCGGAGCGTCTGAGGCTGTCAGTCGTTGGCCGTTACGGCCTGCAGCACGTCGGCGAACTGCCGCTGGGCGGCCTCGCGGCGTGCCGGGATGAACTCCGTGGGAACGCCGTCGGGCGGCACCTCGTAGCCGCGCAGCACCTGGCGGGCGACCGAAGCACGATGGACCTCGTCCGGACCGTCGTAGATCCGGGCAGCCCGTGCGAAGCGGTACATCGCCTCGAGCGGGAGATCGGTCGAATAGCCCAGCCCGCCGTGAACCTGGAGCGCGCGGTCGACGACGTCGTGCAGCACCTTGGCGCCGTAGAACTTGATCAGGGCGATGTCCTTGCGGGCGGCCATCACGCCCTCGGTGTCCATCTTCCACGCCGCGTGCAGCGTCATCAGCCGGGCCGCCTGCATCTCGGCCTCGGAGTCGGCGATCCAGTTCTGCACGGTCCCGTGCTTGCCGAGCGTCGATCCGTGGGCGTAGCGGTACAGCGAGCGCTCGCAGAGCATGTCGAAGGCCCGGCGAGCGACCCCCAGCCACCGCATGCAGTGGTGGATCCGCCCGGGATAGAGACGTTGCTGGGCGATCAGAAAGCCCGCGCCCTCGGCGCCCAGGAGGGCCTCGCCGGGGATGCGCACGTCCTCGTAGAGGATCTCAGCGTGGTTGCCGTAGTTGCCGTAGGTCTCCTGGGGGTGCTCCATGGTGGCGACGTCGCGAACGATCGTGACCCCCGGGGTGTCGGCGTCGACGATGAACATCGACGCGCGCTGGTGAGCGCGGGCCTCGGGGTCGGTGACCGCCATCACGATCAGGAAGTCGGCGATCGAGCCATTGCTCGAGAACCACTTGTGGCCGTTGATGACCCAGCCGTCGCCGTCGCGCGTGGCGCGCGTGCTCAGCAGCGTCGGATCGGAGCCGGCAGTGTCGGGCTCGGTCATCGAAAACGCGGACTTCAGATCGCCAGCCAGGAGCGGGTGCAGGTAACGGTCCTTCTGCTCGGGCGTACCCACCATGGCCAGGATCTCGGAGTTGCCCGAGTCCGGGGCGGCGTTGCCGAACATCAGTGGCGCGATCGGGCTCGAGCCGAGGATCTCGTGCATCAGTCCGAGCTTGACCTGCCCGAAGCCCTGGCCTCCGAGCTCAGGGTCGAGGTGCGCGGCCCACAGGCCCTGCTCCTTGACCTGCTGCTGCAGGGGCGCCCCGGCGCGCCGCAGGCCCTCCCACCCGAGGTCTGACCACAACGTCTCCAGCGGCCATACCTGCTCGCGGACGAACTCGCGCATCCATTGCAGCTTGCGCTCGAACTCCGGCTCGGTGGAAAAATCCCAGGACATTTTCTCCGCTCGCCCCCAAGCGTATCGGGAGCGAGGGTTCAGTGGGCCCTGCCAGGTAGGCTTGTGCTTCGCCGACACACGTCTTGGGGAGCCAAGATGCCGCAGCAGCACCTCGACCGCCTGACCTCAACCGACGCGTCGTTCCTGCACCAGGAAGGACGCTCGTCCCACATGCACATCGGCGGCGTGCTCCTGTTCGAGGGACCGGCCCCGGACTTCGACGATTTCCTCGACCACATCCGCGGGCGGCTGCACCTCGTCCCGCGATATCGCCAGAAGCTGGTCACGCCGCCGCTGGAGACCGGCCGGCCGCTGTGGGTCGACGACCCGGACTTCAACCTCGAGTACCACGTGCGCCACACCGCCCTTCCCGCCCCGGGCACCGAGGAGCAGCTCTTCATCCTGGCCGCGCGGATCGCCTCCCAGCAGCTGGATCGCTCCAAGCCGCTGTGGGAGATTTGGGTGGTCGAGGGCCTCGACGACGGCCGCTTCGGGATGATCTCCAAGACCCACCACGCGCTCGTGGACGGGATCTCGGGCGTCGACCTCGCCTCGGTGCTCTTCGATGCCGAACGCGAACCCGGGCCGCCGGGCGCCAAGCTCGAGCCGTGGCGACCCCAGGGTGAGCCCTCGCCCGCCGAGCTCGTGGTCGCCGGCGTACGCGGGATGGTCAACACCACCGCCGAGCTGATCACCCGGGCGATGGCGGCGGCGACGCGCCCTGCGACCTCGTTGAACATCATTCGCGACGCCATGGAGGGCGTCGGCGAGATCTTCTGGGCGGGTCTGAACCCGGCCCCTGAGACCCCTCTGAACGTGAAGATCGGCCCCCATCGGCGCTTCGCGGTCGCCCGTCAGCAGCTGGCCGACTACAAGGAGGTCAAGGATGCTCTCGGCGGCACCGTCAACGACGTCGTGCTGACGGTGGTCTCGGGCGCCCTGGCGGAGTGGCTGCGCTCCCGCGGCGTGCGGACCGAGGGCCTGGAGATGCGGGCACTCGTGCCGGTCTCGGTTCGCCGTAAGGACCAGCGCGGCACGCTCGGAAACCAGCTGACGGTGATGCGGGGGCCGCTCCCGGTCTACATCGATGACCCGGTGGCCCGCCTGCGTTTCGTGCGCGCGGCGATGGATGGGCTCAAGGAGTCAAAGCAAGCCGTGGGCGCCGCCACACTTGCCGCGGTCAACAACCTCGCGCCCCCCACGATCCTCGCTCAGGCCTCGCGGCTGAACTTTTCGACGCGGCTGTTCAATTTGATTGTCACCAACATCCCCGGCCCGCAGCTCCCGCTCTACGTTCTCGGTCGGCAGCTCGAGGACTTGTTCCCGGTGGCCTTCCTGCCCGAGGACCACGGCTTGGCGATCGCGATCATGTCCTACAACGGCTCGCTGGATTACGGGCTGCTCGGTGATTACGACGCGATCCCCGACCTCGATCTCATCGCCGAGGGGATCGAAGCGACGCTCGCCCAGCTCCTCGAGGCCGCCCGCGGCCGGCGCAAGCGCCCGACGGCGGCGGACGCGACCGCGGCGGCTACGGCCCCCAAGGGCGCCAAGGCCCCCAGGGCCCCCAAGGCCCGGACAAACGGCAAGAGCGAGACCCCGCGCAAGTCAGAGAACGGCGCCGGCGCGACGCCTCGGCCGATCCTCCCCAAGGGCCGCGGGCGTGCTCAGCGGGGACCGGCGGCCGACATGCGCGCCAAGCGCGCGCGGGGCTCACGGCCGACCCGCAAGCGTCCGGGCTCCTAGCCCCCGAACGACACCATGAGCGACTTCGACGAAGATCCCGACCTCATCAGACCCGGCGAGATCGCCTACCACCTGGAGCTCACGGCCGCGCAACTGAAGAT
>JBAPXO010000601.1:0-4263 GCA_049284255.1 Solirubrobacteraceae bacterium
CCCTCGTTGAGGGCCAGCGCCAGCAGCGCAGCGACGAACGCCGTGATCAGGTGGTTGGTGTGACCGCTGATGAGCGCCGGTCCGCCGAAGGGCACTCCGAGCGCGATCCCCTTGGGAAACAGATCCCCAATGTCGTACCAGAAGAGGATCTGCACGAGCAGCGGGGTGCCTCGGAAAAACCAGATGTAGAGCCAGCTGGCCCCCGACACGACCGGGTTGGGTGACAGGCGCATCACGGCCAGAATCACCCCGAGCAGGACACCGATCACCATCGAGAGGAAGGTCAACTCGATCGTGACCAGCACCCCATGAAGCACGCGGGAGTCGAACAGATACTGCCCGACTACGTGCCACTGGAAGTTGGAGTTAGAGGCAAAGGACCGGACGACCGAGGCCGCGATCACCAGCACGATGACCGCGGCGACCCACCGCCCGGGATGGCGAACCGGAACGGCCTCGATCTCCTCGGGCCGTTCCGGTGCCTTGTCTTGAAGCTCGGAGGTGCTCACCTCTGAGCCTCAGTATCTCCGATCGTTAGCTCGTCGCGCCGTTGATCTTGACCAGCGAGGCCGGAATCGCGCCACTCGAGATCCCCCACTTGCTGAGGATCGACGCGTACGTCCCATTCTTGACCAGGAGCTTGACCCCGGCGAGGACGGCCGGCGTGAGCCCGCTCTTCTTGGGAATCGCGAAACCGTAGGGAGCTGTGCCGTAGGTCTGGCCGGTGATCTTGAAGACGCCGTGGGACTGCTTGACCTGGTAGGCGGCGACCGGCGAGTCGGCCATCGAGAGCTGCGCGCGACCGCTGGAGAGGGCCAGGTTGGCGGCGCTCTGGGTGGGGAACACGAGCACGGTGACCGCCGGCTTGCCGCCGGACTTGCACTTCGTGCTCTGGCCCTTGGCGTCGCTTTCCTCGGTGGTCCCGCTCTCCACCGAGACGGTCTTGCCGCACAGGTCGGCGAGTCCGGTGACCGAGGTCCCGCCCTGGGCCTTGGTGAAGAACGACGTCCCGGCGAGGAAGTAGTCGACGAAGTCCACGACCTTCTCGCGAGCCTTGGTGTCGGTGAACGACGAGGCGCCCATGTCGTACTTGCCCCCGGAGAGCCCAGGGATGATGGTGTCGAAGGTGGCGTTGACGACGTTGGGCTTCAGCCCCATCAGCCCGGCCAGTGCCTTGCTCATATCGACGTCCATCCCGACCACGGTGTGGCCGTCGGGGCCGATGAACTCGTTCGGCGCGTAGCTGGCGTCAGCGGCGACGGTCAATGTCCCCTTTGACTTGATCGAGGCCGGAACAAGCTTGGCCACCGCCGGGTTGGCCGTCGCAGCTGGAGCCGCGTTCGAGCTTGCCGCAGTCGACTGACTCGAGGCGGCCGACGAGCTCGCCGACGAATTGCTGCTACTGCTGCTGCTACTGCTGCCACACGCTGCGACGGCGGCTGCACACACCACGGTCGCTACGGCGGAAAGCCATCTACTACTCAGACGCATTGCGCTCCTCATTACTCGACACCCAGAGAACCTCCCCGGCCAGGATAAGCAACGTCGCGCTCCCCTGGGGGGATTCCTAATCACCCGCCAACCTAGAGGTTTTCGCGGGGCGTAGCCTTGGCCGGATGGAGATACAGATTCGCCTGTTCGCCGGACTGCGGGAGCGTGCGGGTGCACGGGAGGTGGCGCTCGAGCTCCCTGAGGGCGCCGTCGTCGGCGATGCCCTGTCCCGGATGGCGGACCTGATCGGCGACCTCCGGGTGGTCATGGCGGTCAACCAGGAGTACGCCGATTCCGACCAGCCGCTCTCCCCGGGCGACGAGGTCGCACTGATCCCGCCGGTGTCAGGGGGTTCGCTGGCCGCGGCGCACGTCCGCGTGACCGACGAGCCGCTGAGCCTGGATGCGCTGCTGGCGCGCGTTCGGGATCCGCGCGCGGGCGCTGTGGTCACCTTTTCCGGGGTGACCCGTGACGTCGACCACCTCGACTACGAGGCGTACGTCGACATGGCCGAGCGGACACTCGAGCAGATCGTGGTGGCCGCGATCGAGCGTCACGGGCTGTGCGCCGCCGCCGCCGAGCACCGGGTCGGAGTCGTCGAGCTCTCCGCGGCCTCGGTGATCGTCGCCGCCTCCGCCCCGCACCGTGAAGCAGCCTTCGCGGGGGCGCGGGAGATGATCGATCAGATCAAGGCTCAGGCGCCAATCTGGAAGAAAGAAGCGGGCGAGTGGGTGCCCGGCAGCCAGCCGCCCAGGGTGCCCTGAGGGCCGTATACCGGTAGATTGCGCGCAATGGCTACGTGTCTTGTCACCGGCGGCGCCGGCTTTTTGGGCTCACACCTCTGTGACGAGCTGCTGGCGCGTGGCAACCGCGTCATCTGCATCGACAACTTCGAGACGGGCTCGCTGGAGAACATCGAGCACATCCGCGGTGAGAACTTCGAGTACCGGCAGATCGACATCATCGAGCCCTACTTAGTCGAGGAGCCGATCGACTTCGTCTATCACTTCGCCTCCCCGGCGTCGCCGATCGACTACCTGCGCCTGCCGCTGCACACGCTGAAGGTCGGCTCCTACGGAACCCATCACACCCTTGGACTGGCCAAGAAGCACCGGGCCCGGTTCCTGACGGCGTCCACGAGCGAGGTCTACGGGGATCCGAAGGTCCATCCCCAGCCCGAGAGTTACTGGGGTCACGTCAACCCGATCGGTCCGCGTGGCGTCTATGACGAGGCCAAGCGCTACGCCGAGGCCCTGACCATGGCCTACCACCGCCAGCAGGGCGTCGACACGGCCATCGTTCGCATCTTCAACACCTACGGCCCGCGGATGCGTCCGCACGACGGCCGGGCAATCCCGACGTTCATGCGCCAGGCGCTTCAGGATCGCCCGATCACGGTCTTCGGGGACGGTTCCCAGACGCGCTCGTTCTGTTACGTCGACGACCTGATCCGCGGGATCATCGGGCTCTCCGAGTCCGGCTACCACGAGCCCGTGAACGTTGGCAACCCCAACGAGTTCACGCTGCTCGAGCTCGCCGAGACGGTGATCGCGGTGACGGGCTCCCGATCTGAAATTGTCTACGAGGCGCTGCCCACCGATGATCCCCAGGTCCGCCAGCCCGACATCTCGCTGGCCAATGAGGTCCTGGGGTGGAGCCCGGAGATCGAGCTCCGCGAGGGCCTCGAACGGACGCTCGCGCGGTCGGGCAAAGCGGCACTTGTCGGCGCCGCGCGCTAGCGCTTCCCGCAGGATTACGCGGAATTTGTCGAAGAAAGGCTCGGGACCCCGTCCAGGCGGGGGCTTCCGCGTAACTTCAGCGGGTAGATTCCGTTATCAGAACGCGGGGATTTCCATGGTTACCGGCCCCTGCCGATCGTGACTGTCGACCACAAAGAAGCAATCCGAACCCCGTCCAACGGGAGGCAGGGCGGCCCCGCGCCGCTGGTGTTGCCCGAGCGCGATGTCCGGCGTCGGCGTCCGGCGATTTTGAGATTTGTCCTTAGCGGCGCCCTGCTTCGCCGCCTCTGCCGGGTGATCTCGCTGCTCGCGCTCGACTTCATCGGCGTCACGGCGGCGCTCGTCAGCGCGCTGGCGATCAAGGCGGTGGTGCGTGGTGATTTCAGGCTGGAGGCGGTGTGGGGGAACACGCGCTCGGCGCTGGCCTTCGCCTATCTGCTGACCGTGCTGATGTTCGCCCGCGTGGACCTGTACGCCGACCGGCCGCGGCGCCCAGGGCTTCCCAAGATCGTCTCCGGGCTCTTTCAGGCGACCGTGATCGGGCTCGTGTTCGCGCTGGCCACTGGCAATCACTTTGCCAGCTACTACATCTTCTACGGCTCGCTGTTCTTCGGCGTCCTGTACATCTCCGGCCTGCGCGAGCTCTACACGAGGGTGACGGGATGGCTGCTCGAGCAGGCGGGCTACCGGCGGCGGGCGATGCTCGTCGGTTCGGGCAAGCACATCGAGGCCGTGGCCCACGCGCTGGGTGGCAGGTCGCGCACCAACGTCGATCTCGTCGGCTACATCTCGCTCTCCCCCCGGCCCCAGAACGGCCTGCGGTCGTTGGGAAAGCTCGACGATCTCAATGACGTGCTCGCCGACGAGCGTGTCGATGAGGTGATCATCGCCGATCCCGACTTCCCCCAGGAGCGGGCGCTGGACCTCGTCGACCGCTGCCACCAGCGTGGGGTCACCGTGCACATCGCCCCTACGACGATGGAGATCCTCGTCGATCGCGCCGAGTTTGTGCCGGGCGAATCGGTGCCGCTGT
>JBAPXO010000602.1:0-1647 GCA_049284255.1 Solirubrobacteraceae bacterium
CGATCACGACGAGGACGCCGAGGACCACCCAGCTGGCGGTGGGATCGATCACACCCTGGACGAGGTTGAAGATGGGCGCCTGGTTGGGGACGAGCGAGCTGACCGTGAGGGTGCCGTCGGCGCCGCCCAGGATGATGATGATGATGCCCTGGAAGAGCAGGAACCCCGCGAGCGTGACGATGAACGACGGGATCTTGAGGCGGGCTGCCAGGGTTCCCTGGATCGTCCCGATGATCCCGCAGCAGAGCAGCGCGACGAGGATCGCGAGCCACCACGGCCAGCCGGGACCCGGAGTCACCTGCACCAGCTTGAATGCGATCGTCCCGCCGAGCAGCGCGACCGAACCGATGGAGAGATCGATCTCGCCCAGGAGCAGCACCGCGATCTCGGCCGTCGCCAGCACCATGTACACCGTGCTCAGCCCGAAGATGTACACGAGGTTGCTCGGCCGGAGGTAGGCGTTCTCCGGGGTGATGATCTCGAAGACGACGGCGACGATGACGATGCCGAAGAGCACCGGCAGGACACCGCTGTCACCGCTGCGGATGCGCTGCAGCCAGGCGCGGAGATACTGGCCCAGGGACTGGGCGAGGAGCTCCGGGGGAACCTCGGCGTCGGCCGCGCCACCCTTGGCCGCGGTCAGGTCGACGGTGGGCTCGATCGGTGCCGGGACGGTGGCGGCGACGGTCGTGTCGTTCTCTCTCCCAGCCATGGCTCAGGCACTCCCTTCGGCGGCGGCTGCAGGCACGTAGGGACGCTCTTTGGAGCCGCCGGTGGTCATGTACTCGATCACGCTCTGGCGGTCGAAGCCACTCGCCGGCCCCTCGGCCACCATCCGTCCGAGGTGGAGGACGGCGATCCGGTCGGCCACCTGGAAGACGTCGTTGAGGTTGTGGGAGATGACCATCACGGCGAGGCCGCGGTCACGGAGGCGGCGGACCAGGTCGAGGACCATGGCGGTCTGGACCACGCCGAGGGCTGCGGTGGGCTCATCGAGGAGGACGACCTTGGAGTTCCACATCACCGCCTTGGCGACGGCCACGGACTGGCGCTGGCCGCCGGAGAGCGAGGCCACCGGCTGGCGGATGGAGCGCACCGTGGTGACCCGCAGGCTGCTGAGGGTCTCCCCCGCCGCGCGTTCCATGGAATCCTCGTCGAGGAGCCCGTGGCTGAGCCGTTCGCGGCCGAGGAACATGTTCTGGACGATGTCGAGGTTGTCGGCGAGGGCGAGGTCCTGATAGACGGTCTCGATGCCGAGGCCGGCGGCGTCGCGGGTGGTGCGGATGTGCACCGGGCGACCCTCGAAGAAGATCTGGCCGTGGTCGATCTGGTGGACGCCGGCGATGCAGCGGGTGAGCACGGACTTGCCGGCGCCGTTGTCGCCGCAGAGGCCGGTGACCTGACCGGCGGGGAGGTCGAGGTTGACCTGATAGAGCGCCTGGACGGCGCCGAAGTGCTTGTCGATGCCCCGCAGCCGCAACAGCGGCTCCGAGGAGGCTCCCGCCCCCTCGCTCACCACTCCGGCAGTCGCCACCCCCGCGGGGTCCTGGTTCATCTCAGTCGCCTCACAAGCAAAGAGTCGCAATGGCATTTACGCGACGAGCACGGTCCGGCACACGGCCTGACGGGCGCCGTGAACCCGGAAGG
>JBAPXO010000603.1:0-4033 GCA_049284255.1 Solirubrobacteraceae bacterium
GCGTTCAGCGCCGGGAGGGCCGGCAGCCGACGCGGAAACTCGCGCCATCCACTACCGCAAGAAGGTCGCGCGCTTCGCCCAGGCCCAGGAGAGTGGCGCGCTCACGGCCGAGCTCGACGCGGCGCACCTAGTGTTCGCTTTGATCGCCCTCGCGGCGTGGTGGCAGACCGTCCCGCAGCTGGCCGAGCTGATCACCGCCACCGACAACACCGATAGAACCGAGCGGCTGCGCCGGCGTGCCTTCGTCGTGGCGGCGGCCCAGCGCCTGGGCGCCGCCCCCTGACGGTCGGCGGCTGCGTCGGTTCGCCCAAGCCCCCGGCCGTGGACACGACAGTGATTCTACCTCCGTACCCGGGCTCATTTTCGCGCTCATGTGACGTCGGGGCTCGCCTCATCGACTTGGGTCTGCGATGTGTGCGGATTTGGGGTCTCGTGACCCCCGGGCGGGTACGGGGCCGGGAGGGAGTGGGTCGGTGGCAGCGAGGCCTCTGATGAAGATTCTGGCTTGCCGCCGGGCGAGCCGGTCCCAGTCGGCGACGTGCAGCAGTGGCTGGGCGAGCATCGCTCCGGTGAGGATGATGTCGTTGGGGGTGACGCCTGGTCGGATGGTCTTGTCTCGGCGGCCGCGGGCAAGGATCTGTGCGAGGAGGGTTCTGATCTCGCGTTGGAGCGTGACGATCCTGTCGTCGTGGATGACGGGGCCGCCGTGGAGGGGGAGGACGAACTGGTCTCGGGCCGCGATCGTCTGTTCCAGGAACTGCGCGAGGGCGGCGGGGGCCGGCTGCTTGCTCTGCGCGGCTATGTGTGCGTGGTCTCGGACGAGGGTGAAGGAGCCCAGGGTCAGCGCGGCCAACAGGGCCGGGCGTGTCGGGTAGTGGCGGTAGAGGGTTCCGATTCCGACGCCGGCCTGCTCGGCGATCGTTGCCATCGGCACCTTCTCGCCGTCGCGCCTGACCGCGACCGTGGCGGCGGCGAGGATGCGTTCGCGGTTAGCCGCGGCGTCGCTGCGGAGACGCGGCGCGACGACCTGTGGGTCGGGGTGAGCTTCGGGCATCCGGGGGTGATCGTGGCAGGTAGCGACACGGGGGCCGTGTTCGCTAGGCTCCATCATAATCGGATGATTTCATCCGCTTATGCCATCCGTGAGGAGTCGACCGATGAATGAGATCTCGACCGCCGATCCAGAGCCGGAAACCCCCGTCCCACCCGACGACCGCTCCCGGGTGATGGTCCATGTGAGTCCCGACATCGACGAGTCGCTACCGCATCTCGGGGTGGTCGGCGACACCTACACCATCTTGATGTCCGGCGCTGACACCGCCGGGCGCTACACGCTGATCGACATGCACGTCCCGCCAGGCGGAGGACCGCCGCCCCATCGCCACGACTTCGAGGAGATGTTCACCATCCTCGACGGGGAGATCGAGCTCACCTTCCGCGGCGTCAGCACGATCGCTCGCGCCGGCGAGACGGTCAACGTCCCAGCCAACGCCCCCCACGTGTTCCGCAACGTCTCCGATCGTCCTGCGCGGCTGCTGTGCCTGTGCTCGCCCGCCGGCCAGGAGGAGTTCTTCCGGGAGGTCGGCGTGCCCGTCAGCCACCGAACCGAGGCGCCGCCGCCGCTGGATGATGACGCGACCGCCGCGTTCATCGCCAAGGCGGTCGCGCTGGCCCCGAAGTACCACACCGAGCTCCTGGTCGACGGACCCACGCCCTGACCTGGCCGCCACGAGGCCACGAGGCCACGAGGAGCCAACAACGACGATGCCGGAGGAGGGACTCGAACCCCCGACACGCGGATTATGATTCCGCTGCTCTAACCGACTGAGCTACTCCGGCGAGGGAGCGGAAGTCTAGTGCCCGTCCGCGCGCCGCGACCGCTTCCGGAGGCGCCTATGATCCGCGCCGGATGCCAGATCTCAGCCCTGCCGTCGAGACCGTCCTGCGCCAGTGCCTGGCCGTGCGCGAGGGCGAGAACATCCTCGTGATCGTCGATCCCCGGACGCGGCCGATCGGGGAGGCCCTGCGCGACGGCGCCCACTCGCTCGGGGCCGATGCTGTGCTCGCGGTGATGGACGAGCGGGCCACCGATGGCACCGAGCCGCCCCCGCCACTCGCCGCTGCACTGAGTGCCAGCGAGGTCTTCGTCGCGCCGACGAGTCGCTCCCTCAGTCACACGCAGGCGCGCAAGCGCGCCAACGAGGCTGGGGCGCGGGGCGCCACCATGCCCGGGGTGACCGAGGACATGCTGGCGCGCACCATGGCAGTCGACTTCGAACTGATGGCGAGCCGCTCGCGCGCGGTGGCCAAGCTGCTCGACGCAGGCTCGAGCGCGCACATCACCAACCCCCAGGGAACCGACTTCGCGATGGACCTCACCGGGCGGTCCGGGCTTGCCGACGACGGTGATCTGACGGCCGCCGGAGCGTTCGGAAACCTGCCCGCGGGAGAGGGGTTCATCGCTCCCCTCAACGGTTCGGGGACGATCGTCGCCGCCAGCCTGGCCCCGCTCGGCCTCAGCGACGACCCCTCGACCTTGATCTTCGAAGCGGGCCGGATCGTCGCCGCCGAGGGCGGCCTCGGTCCTGAGTACCTGGAGCGCCTCCGTGCCCACGGTGAGCTTGGCACCAACCTCGCGGAGCTCGGAGTCGGCACCAACGAGTCGGCGCGGCTGACCGGCAACGTCCTCGAAGACGAGAAGATCCTCGGCACCGTGCACGTGGCGTTCGGCGCGAGCGCGGGCATCGGCGGCACCGTGTCGGTACCGATCCACCTCGATGTGGTGATCCTCGACGCCACGCTCGAGGTCGACGGCCAGCTCGTGCTCGACCGAGGTCAGTACGTGCTCGATCGGTGACCACCCTGCTCGCCTACCCCAACGTCTCGGAGGGGCGAGATGCCGGGGTGATCAAGCAGATCGGCGAGGCCTTTGGCCACGGGCTGCTCGACGTGCACTCAGACCCCGACCACCACCGCACCGCCTACACGCTGGCAGGTGCTCCCGGAGAGCTCGCGGCCGCGGTCGAAAACGGCGCCGCGAAGGCCGTGGAGCTCATCACCCTTGAAGGACACGAGGGGATCCATCCGCGTGTGGGGAGCCTTGACGTCGCTCCGGTCGTGTACCTGGAGCTCGGCGACCGCGGCGCGGCGTGTGCGGAGGCCCTGGTGCTCGCCGACCTGCTGGGAAACGCTCTGGCGCTGCCGGTCTTCCTGTACGGCGAGCTTGGCGGTGGGCGAACCCGCGCGCAGCTGCGCCGGGGCGGCCCTCAGGAGCTCGCACGGAGGATGGAGGTCGACGAGCTTCGCCCTGACTTCGGGCCCCCGGACCTGCATCCGACGGCGGGCGCGACCCTGGTGGCCGCGCGACCGCCGCTGGTTGCCTTCAACATCGAGCTCGCCGCCCCTGCCACGCTGGACGATGCGCGCACGATCGCCGCTGCAATCAGGGAGGGGGGACCCGGTGGACTGCCGGGGGTGCGAGCAATCGGCCTGTGGCTCTCAGGCCCGGGGGTCGCCCAGGTGTCGACCAACGTCGAGGATCACCGCGTGACCCCGCTTGCGGCCGTGGTCGCCGCCGTGCAGACGCTCGCTCCCGTCGCCGGAGCCGAGCTCGTCGGGCTCGCTCCGCGAGCCGCGCTGACGGGATTCCCGGAGCGGGTGCCGCTGCGTGGGCGGGCCACGATCGAAGATTCTCTGCATCGCGGCGTCGGCACGTCGTAAGCTCCAAGTTGTCATGGCTCAGACCAAGCGCAAGCGCCGAACCAAACACCGCGGAAACGCCGCCGGGACGATCGAGACGCGCGGACGTACCGGCCGCCCGCCGAGCCCCGATGAGCGCAAGCGCCAAGCCAAGGCCAAGGCCCGCGCGGATCGTCTCAACAAGCCGCCGACGTGGCGCGGCTCGCTGAACCGCGCACTCCTGGCCGCCGCCTTCATGTTCATCTTCCTGCTGGTCACCTCCAAGGGCAAGGTGCTGCCGGCGGTGATCTTCGCGATCTTCGCGTTGCTCCTCTATGTGCCCTCGGGCTTCTAT
>JBAPXO010000604.1:0-2863 GCA_049284255.1 Solirubrobacteraceae bacterium
CCTTCCGGGTCGCCGACAAGGCGCACAAGACGCAGATCCGCCAAGCGATCGAGCAGCTCTTCGACGTCAAGGTCGTGGCGGTCCGAACCGCTTCAGTGAAGTCCAAGCCCAAGCGCCGCGGCCAGACCGCCGGTCGTACCCGGCATTGGAAGAAGGCCATCGTGCAGGTGCGCGAGGGCGACACGATCCCGATCTTCCAGGCCTTCGAGGCGCCGGAGTAAGCCATGCCGATCCGTAAGCCAAAGCCAACCTCGCCCGGACGGCGGTTCGTCTCCTATCCGGATTTCGCCGAGATCACTCGCTCGCAGCCCGAGAAGTCGCTGACCGAAGGTCTCACCAAGACCGGCGGGCGCAACTCCAACGGCCGCAAGACCGCCCGCCACCGTGGCGGCGGAGCCAAGCGCCTGTACCGGAAGATCGACTTCAAGCGCCGCAAGGATGGGGTTCCCGCCAAGGTCGCTCAGATCGAGTACGACCCCAACCGGTCGGCATACATCGCGCTCCTGCACTACGCCGACGGCGAGAAGGCCTACATCCTCGCCCCCCAGCGCCTGCGTGTGGGGGCCACGGTGGAGTCCGGTTTGCAAGCCGACATCCGCGTGGGTAACAGCCTGCCCTTGGGCAACATGCCTCCCGGCACGATCGTCCACAACGTCGAGCTCACTCCGGGCCGCGGCGGCCAGATGGCGCGCTCAGCCGGCGCCGGCATCCAGCTCCTGGCTAAGGAGGGCGACTACGTCACGCTTCGCCTGCCCTCAGGGGAGATGAGGATGGTGCGCGCCGAGTGCCGCGCCACCGTGGGCACGATCGGCAACTCAGATCACCAGAACGTGAAGATCGGAAAGGCCGGACGCAAGCGCCATCTCGGCGTGCGTCCGCAGACCCGAGGCACGGCCATGAACCCCGTCGACCATCCGCACGGTGGTGGCGAGGGCTCGACCACGCCGGGTCGTCACCCGGTCACCCCCTGGGGCGTGCCCACGCTGGGCTACCGCACCCGCAAGAAGGGCAAGAAATCCGACCAGTACATCGTGCGCGGTCGCCGACGAGGTAAGGGTAAGAATCGATGAGTCGTTCGAGTAAGAAGGGACCGTTCGTCGAAGAGCGGCTTATTGGACGCATCGAGGCGATGAACGCCTCGGGCGAGAAGCGCATGATCCGGACCTGGTCACGGACGTCGACGATCTTCCCCGAGATGGTCGGCCACACGATCGCGGTTCACGACGGGCGCAAGCACGTGCCCGTGTTCATCTCGGAGCCGATGGTGGGGCACAAGCTAGGAGAGTTTGCGCCGACCCGGCTTTATCGCGGACATGCAGGTACTGGTAAGAGGCGATGAGCACCGACGAGCCAGAACCGCAGAGCCCGGACGAGACGACGCCTGACTCCGCCGCCACCGCAGGCGCGCCGGAGCCCGAAGCCGCTTCCAAGGACGCGCGAGTGGCGTCGGAGCCTGACGCCGCCTCGACCGACCCTGCCGTGAACGATGACGAGCTCGCGGATGCCGATGCGCTGGCGGCTGCTGTCTCCGATGACGACGAGCCGGCTGGTGAGGCGCAGGAGTCCGAAGTCGCTGACGAGGACGACGAGGCTGATGCTGATGATGAGCCCGCGGCTGAGACGGCTGCGCCCAAGCGGCGGCGGCGCCCGAGCCGGCGGCGGTCGGCGGAGCCCGCTGAGGAAACTTCTGAGACCCCGGCCGCCCCGGCCCCGACTCGGCGACGGGCACGACGGGATCCGAACCTGCCGGCGCCGGTGGTTCGCGCCCAGGCCCGCTACGTGCGCTCGTCGGCCCGCAAGGCGCGGCTGGTGTGCGACCACATCCGCGGGAAGTCGGTCGAGGACGCGCGAGCTATCCTGGCACTCACGCCGCGGGCGATCGCGCGCGATTGGAGCAAGTTGCTCGAATCAGCGGTCGCCAACGCCGAGCACAACCACGAGCTCGTAGGCGAGGACCTGTACGTGAAGGCGGTACACGCCGACGAGGGCCCGACCATCAAGCGCTTCCGGCCGCGCGCCATGGGCCGCGCCACCCGGATCCGCAAGCGCACCAGCCATCTCACGATCTTGCTCACGCCAAAGGACTAACGAACGCACATGGGTCAAAAAGTTCATCCCGAATCGATCCGCGTCGGCTACATCCACGACTGGAAGTCCAACTGGTTCAACGAGCGCCACTTCTCGGACTACCTGCACGAGGACACGCTGATCCGCAACCACATCGTGGGGCGGCTCTCGCACGCCGGCCTGTCCGACATCACGATTCGCAAGAACGCCACCGAGGTCGAGGTCAACATCCACACCGCGCGGCCCGGGATCGTGATCGGCAAGTCCGGCGCCGAAGTGGATGCTCTGCGGCGCGATCTGCACCGCATCACAAAAAAGCAGATCAAGGTGAACATCCTCGAGATCAAGCGTCCCGAGCTCGACGCGCGCCTCGTCGCGCAGTCGATCGCCGAGCAGCTCCAGAACCGGGTCGCCTTCCGCCGCGCCATGAAGCGCGCGCTCACGAGCGCCATGCGCTCGGGTGCCAAGGGCGTCAAGGTGCAGGTCTCCGGGCGCCTGGGCGGCGCTGAGATGGCCCGCACCGAGGGCTATTCGGACGGTCGTGTCCCGCTGCACACGTTGCGCGCCGACATCGACTACGGCTTTCACGAGGCGCGCACTACCTTCGGCCGGATCGGCGTCAAGTGCTGGATCAACAAGGGCGAAATCATGCCCGAGGGCTATACCGGCGCCGACCTCACGATCATGGATGAGCCGGCCCCCCAGGCGCCTGACCGGGGCGGCCGTGACGGCCGTTCGGGTCGCGACGGGCGCGGCGGCGGCGGTCGCGGTGGTCAGGGCGGCCGTGGTGGTGGCC
>JBAPXO010000605.1:0-3265 GCA_049284255.1 Solirubrobacteraceae bacterium
CGGATGGAGCGGGCCGTCGGGCAGCTGGCCTTCGCGCCCGACGGCGACCGCCTTACGTCAAACGGGGCGGCGGCCTCCGCACCGTCCGCCGCGCCAAGCGAGCCGTCCGAGCCTGCTCCAGCGGGTCTGGCGCCCTGGCCGAGCTGATGCGCTTCCGCGGCCCCTTGGCCGATAGCTACCTCGCGGCGGTCGCCCTGGTGGTGTTCGCGCTTGTCCCCTACTTGGCGCTGACCAGCGCGATCACCCCGCTGACACCGATCCTCTCCAAGGACGTCGGCCTGAGCATGCAGGCGTTGCAGCTCACCTCCGGGATGGCCAACGCCGCCTACGCATTCGGTACCGTGCTCGCCGTCCAGTTCGCGGTCCATCTCCGCGGTCGCCGCATGCTCGTCCTTTACGCGTCCCTGTTCGTGGTGGGATCCGTGCTCGCGGCGCTGGCACCGACGCCCGGACTATTCATCGCCGGCCACGTCGTGCAAGGGCTGTGCACGAGCCTGATGCTGATCGCCGCGGTCCCGCCCCTGGTGATCGGATGGCCGGCGTCGAGGATGCCGTGGACGGGGGTGGTCATGAATATGTGCGTGTTCGGCGCCGTGGCCGTGGGACCGGTCATCGGCGGCGTCCAGGCCGGAGCCGGCGACTGGCGGCCGCTGTTCTGGATCGTGGCCGGGCTGGGCGGGCTGGCGCTCCTGTTCGCGCTCCTGACCTTCGAGGACGTCGGTCCGGCCGACGAGGACGCGCCCTGGGACTGGGTGGCGGTGGTCCTCGCCGGGACGGGCTGTGCCGCCGCTTTCTTCGGCGCCTCTGAGCTCAACACGCATTCGATGACCGACCTGATCGTGATCCTGCCGCTGCTGGCTGGCGTGGCCTTGGTGATCACGCTGGTCATCTACGAGTACTCCGTCAAGCGGGCGCTGATGCCGATCCGTCAGCTCCTGACGACGTTTCCGACCTGCGGCGTGGTGATCGCCATGACGGCGGGCGCAGCTTCGGTGGCCGTCATCGAACTCGCCGAGACCGCGCTTCAGAAGCAGGGCAGCCCCGAGCACATCGCGATGCTCTTCTGGCCCGAGTTCGGAGGGGCCGTCTTCACCGCGGCCCTGTTCGGCGCGCTGTTCAGGACCCGGTTCATAGCCCTGCTCGCGTTCGCGGGAATGATCGTGCTCAGCGGCGGCGCCGCCGTACTCTCCGGAGTGGGCACCGGCCCCCATGTGCTGGTGGTCGTCGGCTCGGGCCTGGTCGGGCTGGGCGTCGGCGCCTCGGTCTCCCCCGCTCTCTTCGTCGCCGGCTTCTCGCTGCCGTCGGCCCGCCTCCAGAGGGTGTTCGCGCTGGTCGAGCTCCTGCGCGGAGTGGCCGCGTTCTTGGTCGGCCCGATCCTCCTGCACCTGGCGATGACGACCGCCAAGAGCCCCGCCCAGGGGGTCTCGACCGCGATCTGGGTGGCTTTCGGGATCGCCGCGGCCGGGGCGGTCACCGTGGCGTACCTGTTCGCGCTCGGCCGGGCACGGTTTCAGCGGCCCGACCTGGAGACCTGGGCGAGCGGCGAGGAGCCGGCCTGGAGCTCACCGCCGCTGGCGGCCGGGATCCGCGGCGAACGCACCGTGCCGGCGGTGGTCAGACGCGACGCCGGGGGCGCGCGCTCGACGGCCGCACACCACCCGACGGCCGCACCCAGGTAACTACTGCTGCGTGCGCCTGGCGTCGGCCATCTGGTCTGGAGAGCTGGGGGTCGCCGCGGTGTTGCTGTGACCGGAATGCGGGAGCGGATCGACGCCGCCGCGCTCATCGGGTAACCCACCCTCGCGGCGACTGGCCCAGATCGAGTAGCCGAACCCCGCCACACCGACGATCACCGCCAGTGGGACGAGGACCGCGGCGTAGATCCCGCCGACGACCAGACCGCCGACGATCCCGAGCACGAGGAGCACGATCACTGGAAGGGCGAGCCACATGCGTTCCCCGATACCCGCGGCCGTTCATCGCAAACGAATGTTCGGCGCAATGGCATGCCACGCCCCGCCGGCGGTCTGGCCCGAAAGTTTGTCGCCGGTGGGGGCGGGTATTCGGCCTCCCATGTCCCAAGAAGAGCAAGACAGAGAACGCACCAAGCCCACCCAGCCGGAGCCCGAGCGCCCGACACAGAGCGGCGACGCCCCTGAGGACCAGCCCGGCGAGCCCGGCGCGGAGGGCGGGTCAGACAGCGCCACGCGCGGTAAGCCCCCCGGTGCCCCGGCCGATGACGACGCCCCCCTCGGGGACACCGACCAGCACTCCTCTGAGTAGTTCCGAAAAACCAGAAAGCAACTTCGGCGCCTCGACCCCGTTCTCGCTGGGCGTCGAGGAGGAGCTGTTCCTGGTCGACCCGGTTACCGGTGCACAGACCAACGCTTCGGCGGCGGTTCTGGGGCGTCTGGGCGAGGCCCACGGTGACATAAAGCAGGAGCTCCACGCCTGCCAGGTCGAGCTGATCACCAAGGTGTGCGCGAACGTCGGTGAAGCGATCGAAGGGCTACAGGCGATGCGGCGCGCCGTCCGGAAAACGGGAGCGGGCATCCTCGGTTCGGGGACGCATCCCTCGGCGCCCGAAGGCTCGGCGCAGACCACCGACAAGGAGCGCTACGAGCGCATCCGGTATCTGCTCGGGGACGCCGCGGTGACCCCGATCAGCGGCCTCCACGTCCATGTCGGGATGCCCGATGCCCGGAGCGCGATCCGAGCCTTCAACGGGCTGCGCGAGCACCTGCCCCTGCTCCAGGCCTTGGCCGCCAACTCGCCGTTTCGTCATGGGCGGGATACCGGTCTGGCCTCGGCCCGGGAGGTCACCCTGCGCGCCTGGCCGCGGTCAGGGGTGCCTAGGGCGTTGAGCGACCTCGAGGATTTCGAGCAGCTCGCCAACCGGCTCGCGCAAGCCGCCGACGTGGCCGACTACACGTGGTTCTGGTGGAAGCTGCGCCCGCATCCCAAGCTCGGAACCGTCGAGATCAGGTCACTCGACGTGCAGATCTGTGCCCGTGACACGGCAGCGGTGGTCGCCCTGGCTCACTGCCTCGCTCGCGAGGCCGCGGAGAGCGAGGTCGCTGATCCCATGTCGCCCGAACTCGTGGAGGAGGGACTCTTCCGCGCGGCGAGATTCGGCACCGCTGCGGAGCTGCCCGACAACCACGGTCGCCTGCGCCCGGTCGCACAGCTTCTCGACGAGGCGCTCGAGACCGCCGAGGCCCACGCCGCCGAGCTCGGCTGCGCCGCCGAGCTAAGACTCGTGCCC
>JBAPXO010000606.1:0-2539 GCA_049284255.1 Solirubrobacteraceae bacterium
CATCGACCTTGGTGATCGCGACGTAGGCGACGAGGCCGATGAAAACCACGAGCGCGATCAAGCTCACCGTTCCGTCTCCGAGGCCCAGCCCGCCGTTGGTTGGCTTGCTGAACGCGTCGGCGAACGATGCCCCGAGCGGCCGGGTGACGACATAGCACAGCCAAAAGGCGATGATCGGGTTCAGGTTGAAGCGAAACCAGCCGATCGCCGGGAGCGCGATGATGATCGCGAACACCACAGCGGACGGGAAGAAGCCGATGTTCATGGCGTAGGCGGTGAGATCGCCGGCGGCGGTCCCGAGAGCGAACGTCGCCAGCACGGCCAGCCAGTAGAACCGCTCGCGGCGTTTGGTCGTGATGCTGTGGATCGAGAGCGTGCCCTCGCTGCGGTACCAGAAGAAGAAAATCGCAGCGGTGATGGCGGCAAACAACGGCGTGGTCACGGCGTACCCGATCCCGGCCCCATCATGGATTCCGTCCGCGGCCATCGTCCCGAAGATGGCGACCATCATCACCGCAAACCAGTAGTAGACCGCGCGGTAGTGCGGTTGGCGCAGCTGGAGCCACAGCGCCAGCCAGAGTCCGAAAATGCCGACGAAGGCGGCGATGGGAATGCTGTTTTGACCCATGAAGTCAGACATCGCCTCGCCCATCCCGGTGGTCAGCAACTTCATCACCCAGAAGATCAGCGTGATCTCCGGGACCTTTGTCAGAAGCCGGCGGGCGGATGCCTTCGAGGGGTCCGATCCCCCGCTCGAACCTTGGAAGCCGACTGATCCGGGTAGCGAGCGGGCGATGTCAGACATCACGTCGCACCGACAAGTTGCGTATCTCGATCACGAGGCGAACGTACAACACCGCGAACCCCCGATCTCCGGAGTCGCCCCAGCTTTTAGGGTTCCCTTAACGCAACAACTCCGCGCGCTAACAAAAGCCGCGCATGTATGAGATTTAGATGAGGGTCGTTCGCTCCTGACCCTTAGAGCGGAACGTGATCTGCACATCGAGCCCACCTTGCGGCCGCGGGTGAGCCGTCAGGATGGCGCCGTGGGCCGTGGAGATGGCCTTTACGATCGCGAGGCCGAGCCCGTGGCCGTCGCTCGCGCCGACGCGTTGGTCGCCAAGCCGTTGGAAGGGTTCAAACAGGCGCTGAACTTCGACGGACGGGATGACGGGTCCGGTGTTGCTGAGCGACAGCTGAGCGCCGTTGGCAGTGGTGGTGGTCGAGATCTCAACGGCGCCGTCGACGACGTTGTGACGGATCGCGTTGTCGAGCAGGTTCGCGACCAGGCTCGCAACAAGCCGTGGGTCGCCGATCGCGATGGCGCTCTCGAATGTGGCGCCGATCTGGATGCCGCGGCGCTCTGCGTCGGGCCGGCGGCTGTCGACGATGCCTTCCGTGATCTGAGTGAGGTTGAACGACTCCCAGGATTCCACGCCGCGTTCGCTGGTGGCGAGCGTGAGCAGGCCGTCGATGACCCGTTCCTGTTGGCCGGCTAGCTGGAGTGCCTCCTCACAGGTCGAGCGCAGGGCGCGGGCGTCGGCGTCCGGGTCGGCGAGCGCGACCTGGAGCAGCGTCCGCTGGCCGGCGAGCGGCGTGCGCAGCTCATGGGAAGCGTTGGCGACGAACTGACGCTGCGATTCAAACGATGCCTGCAGCCGGCCGAACAGATCGTCAAGCGTGCGACCGAGTTCGGTGAGCTCGTCATCAGGTCCGTCAAGGCTGAGCCGGTGGCCGAGATTGGTGGCCGAGATCTCTCGGGCGGCACTCGTCATCGCCCGCAGCGGCCGCAGGAACCTCCCCGCCAGCCACCAGGCGATCACCAGCGCGATGGCGATCGCCGCCAGCGCGATCAGGAACGGCCCGGGGCGAAACTGACGCCGCCCGGAACCCTGCGCACCGGCGGCAGCCGCCGCAGCGCCGGGGTGGAAGACCATCTGGCTATGGCCGAAGAAGACATTGGCCGTCCCGAACAGGACGCTGGAGGCGAGGAACAGGACCACAACCAGCCCGACGAACACGCCCGAGTACAGCAGCGCCAGCTGCACCCGCAGCACCGGGCGCTTGCCGTGGAGCAGACCAGCCAAGGATTCGGGCGGCTGCATCACTCGGGTCCGATCCGGTAGCCGGCCTCACGGACGGTGTGGATCAGCGGTGGGTCGCCGAGCTTGGCGCGCAGCCTCCGGATCGTCGTCTTGACCGCCGTCGTGAACGGGTCGGTGTACTCGTCCCAGGCCCGCGCCAGCAGCTCCTCGGTAGAGAGGACGCGATCCTGGGCTGAGAGCAGGCACTCAAGTACCGCGACCTCCTTGGGGCTGAGCTCAAGGCGCCGCCCAGCCCGGAAGGCGACACGCTGACCACAGTCGAGCGTCACGTCACCGCACTCCAGCGTCGGCGGCAGCGGGGTCGTGGTCCGGCGGGCGAGCGCGCGGACACGGGCGACGAGCTCAGCGAAATCAAACGGCTTTGGCAGGTAGTCATCGGCGCCCAATCCCAAGCCGTCGACCCGCTCCTTGACGGTGCTGGCGGCGGTCAACAT
>JBAPXO010000607.1:0-1696 GCA_049284255.1 Solirubrobacteraceae bacterium
GTATTGACCTTCAGGTCGGCGCTGACCCCGTTGGGGAAGTTGATCCCGGGAACGTTGAGCGTCGGCGAGAGGCCGTCGATCTCGCCGAAGACGCCGGCGCTGCCCATCGTCAGGGAGCCCGAGCCGATCGTCACCGTCAGCGGATACGTCGTGCCGTTGGAATTCAGGGGGCCGAGGTTGAGGCTGGCCGAGGTGCCGCCCGGCGCCGCAGCCCCGATCAGGACGGTGAACCCGGAGCTCGTGTAGGTGAAGCCGAAGTCGCCGGTCAGGGTCACGCCCGAGACGCCCAGGCTGAGCCCGTCGGCCGTGACGCTGTCGGAACCCTTGGGGATCGTGACGTGCCCGGTCCCGGTGGTGAACTGATCGTCGTTGGTGGTGTTGAAGAGCAGCGTGACGTTCGAGGCACTCAGGGTGAGGCCGCTGACCCCGGCGATTTTGATCGTGCCCGTCGCGTAGAAGGCAAAGCCGCCGTCGCCCTTGTAGTCCTCGTAGCTGGTGACCGTGAAGTAGACGCCCTGAGCGTTCGGGTTGATCGCGTTGTTGGACAGGAAGGCCGGACCCTGGCCGAGGAACACCGTGATCGGGCTGGAGGGCGTCTTCGGGCCTGTGGGCGAGTTGTCCCAGCTGAAGCTGCCCTCGATCTCGAGGAACGGGCCGAGGTTGACCGATCCCGAGCCCGAGATCGAGACATAGGGCTTGCCGCTCTGGTAATCCTCCGGCGGGCTGGCATTGGCGTTGAAGACGATCGGAATCGTCGTCCCATTGACGACCACCGTGTCGTTGATCGACTCGGTGGTCGAGTTGAAGCGCACCGAGGCGTTGACGGTTCCGCCGACGCTCGAGGAGCCGGCCGTGACCGTGCCCGAGAACACGCCGGCGAGGCCCCCGCTCGTGCCCGGCTCGATGATCAGGGCGCCCGAGGCGGCGTTGACGGTGGCGCCGGGCAGCGTGGCCGTGACGTTGTTGAAGCCGATCCGGGTGACGGGCAGCGGCATGCCCTCGTAGAACTCCAGGGCGCCCGAGCTCTGAGTCAGCAGCAGGTCAAGCTGGCCGTTGGCCGGGTCAACATTCGACAAAGCCACGCCCGAGGCGGTCGGAGTGCCATTGCCCAATGTCGTCGGCGGCTTGAAGCCCAGCCAGCCGCTGGAGCCCTGACCGAGGTTGACGAACAGCTCCGGAGGCGAGGCGGTCTCGCCCACAACCAGGTCGGGGAGAGCGTCGCCGCTGACGTCGGCGACCGCGATCGACGTGGCGCCGGCGGCTGTCGTCAGCGGAGTGGCCGAGCCGAAGCCGGTGCCGGTGTTGATGTAGACGTCGCTGGTCGTCCCCGACTCGGCGACGATCAGGTCGAGCTTCTTGTCGCCGTTGAGGTCGACGAGCGTGAGCGCGACGGTGTCGCCGGTAAAGGCGGCGTCGCCGGTGGTCCCGATCGTTGTGCCCGTGGTGGCCAGGCCCTTCCAGGTCGGTGTGGGGCCGGTGGTCTTGCCCTGGTTGAGATAGAGCTCGGGTGGCCCGGTCTTCGAGCCGATCACCAGGTCGTTGAAACCGTCACCGTTGACGTCGCCGATGGCCACTGCGGTGGTGGAGAGGGCGGCGGGGGCCGCCTCGACCGCCTTGGCGGTGGTGTCGAAGCCCGTCCAGGCCGGCGCCCCGACGGTGGCGCCGCTGGCGAGGGTCGCGGTGAGCGCGCTGGCGC
>JBAPXO010000608.1:0-4826 GCA_049284255.1 Solirubrobacteraceae bacterium
GCGCCGTGGAGCTCTGTACGCAGACCCAGGCGCTCGAACACCAGGCGGATCATCCGCAGGTCGTCGGGCTTGGTGTCCTTGATGATGAGCTCGCCCCCGGTTACGCCCGCGAGCGCCATGAAGGAACCGATCTCGATGTGGTCGGGAGCGATCTCGTGTGTGCAGCCGCGCAGGCTGGCCTGGCCGTGAACGGTCATGACGTTCGAGCCGATGCCGTCGATCGCGGCCCCCATCGCCATCAGCATTCGTGCCAGGTCCTGCACGTGGGGCTCGGAGGCGGCGTTGCGGATCACGGTCGGCCCTCGGGTCAGGGCGGCGGCCATGAGCGCGTTCTCGGTGGCCATAACCGACGGCTCGTCCATCAGGAAGTCACACGGGGTCAGGCCGAGCGGCGGAGCGCTGAGCACGACGTCGGCCTGGCGATCGTCGACGAGCGCGCCGAGGGCGCGAAAGGCGTCGAGATGAGGGTCCAGCCGGCGGCGTCCGATCACGTCGCCCCCGGGGGGCGGCATGCTGGCGCTGCCAAACCGCGCCAGCAAGGGGCCGGCGAGCAAGAACGAGGCGCGGATCCGCTCGGCCAGGACACGATCGACCTCGGTCGTCTCCACAGGGGAGCAGTCGACCAAGACCTCGCTGGGGCCGAGCCATTGCACGCGCGCGCCCAGTGTCTCCAGCAGCCTGACCATCGCCTCGACGTCGCTGATCCGCGGAACGTTGCGCAGCAGCACTTCGTCATCGGTGAGCAGGCAGGCGGCCAGGATCGGCAGCGCGCCATTCTTGTTTCCTGCGGGCGTGATCGTGCCTGACAGCGGCACCCCGCCTTCGATTACGAACTTCTCCAGTGGTATCGACCCCGACTTGGATTGGGTGGTTTCAGGGGCGTCCGCCAGCGTAGCTGGTGAGGCCGCCGCGGGGGGCGTGGCCGGCCGAGAGCGCTTAGCTAGGGTAACGGCCATGGCGCCTCAGGATTCGCGAGACCAGGCCTGGACCCTTCTTTGCGAATGGACACATTCGGAGTCGCTGCGACGCCACATGCTGGCCGTGGAGGCGGCGATGCGCGCCTACGCCCCCCGGTTCGGCGGCGACGTCGAACTCTGGGGTCTCACGGGCCTGCTCCACGACCTCGACTACGAGCGATATCCCAGCCTCGAGGACGGCCATCCGCGTTACGCGATGCGCGAGCTCGAGGAGCGCGGCTATCCCCCTGAGCTGGTTCGCGCCGTGGCCTCGCACGCCACCTACCTGGGCGTGTCACGAGACACGCCGATGGAGAAGGCGCTGTTCGCGGTCGACGAGCTCTCGGGCTTCCTGCTGGCCTGCGCATATGTCCGTCCCGACGGCCTGGTCGGGATGACCCCGAAGTCGGTCAAGAAGAAGATGAAGACGGCGAGCTTCGCAGCGGCGGTGAGTCGCGACGATCTGACTCAAGGAGCTGCCGATCTCGGCGTCGACTTCGACGAGCATCTGGCGATCGTCATCGCGGCGCTCGCCGAGCGGAGCGCCGATCTCATGCCCGCCTCGGCGGCGTCGTGAGGGGCGGGATCGGCGATGGAGCCTTCCGAGCAGGTTGAGATCGTCGTCCTGGAGGGCGACGAGACCGGCCAGGAGCTCCTCGAGCAGTCGCTGCGGGTTCTCTCCGGAGATCTCCTAGGGTTGGACCTCGAGCTAAATCGTTTCGATTTGTCGCTTCAGAATCGGCGCGACACCGACAACGAAATCGTCGACGAGGCCGCGGTCGCGATGCGAGAAGCCGGCCTCGGGCTCAAGGCGGCCACGATCACCCCGGAGGGCGCCGACGACGTGGGCTCACCCAACCGCATTCTGCGCGAGCAGGTCGACGGCAAGGTGATCGTGCGTACCGGGCGGCGCCTGCCCGGAGTCTCTCCGATCGCCGGCGTTCATCACCCGATCTCGGTCGTCCGGATGGCGGTCGACGACGCCTACGGTGCGCAGGAGTGGCGCGACGGCGCGCCCGACACGCCGGGCGAGGTGGCGATGCGCACCGAGCGGATCACCCGCTCGACCTGTCACGCCGTCGCCGAGTACGCCTTCCGAACCGCCGAGATGATGGGCGCGCGCGTGTACGGCGGTCCGAAGTGGACGGTCTCGCCGGTGTACGAGGGGATGCTCAAGGAGGAGCTCGACGATGCCGCCCAGCGTCACTCCGAGATCCCGTACCAACCGGTTCTGATCGACGCCACCTACGCCGGACTGCTGTCGGGCGCCACCGATGCGCCGCTGGTGATCCCCGCGCTCAACCGCGACGGCGACTGCTTGTCAGACCTCGTCCTGCCGATGTTCGGCTCGATCGCCGGAGCGGAGTCGGTGTTGCTCGCCTTCGACGAGAACTACGACACGACTGTGGCCATGGCCGAGGCGCCCCACGGTACCGCCCCCGCTCTGCTCGGCAAGGACCTGGCCAATCCCCTGGCGATGATCCTCGCCTGCGGCGCGCTGCTCAGACACGCCGCCGACCACCACGGAAGCGCGTTCGAGCGGGCCTCGCGGGCCGTCTATGAGGGCGCGCTGGAGACGATCGGCGGGGGTACTCGGACGCCCGATCTGGGCGGCCATGCGGGCACCACGGAGTTCACCGACGCGGTGATCGAGAGGGTGCGCACCAAGCTCGATGTCTGGTCCTCGCTGGGGTCCTGAGCCCTTCCTCGGTTCCGTCCGAGGGTCGATCTACTCTCACGAACATATGTTCCAGTCTTCCGCAAAGCGCCTGCGCACCTGGCTGACCCGCTTCGACGACGTCCTGGGCGACCCTCCGGCTCCCGCGCCGCATCCCCACCGACGTCCCGTGCGCATCGAACGCCATCGCCGCCAGGGGTCGGTCGCGGCACGCCCCACGCACTGCATCTCCCCCGTGCACCGCGGCGAGCCGGTACGACGCGATCGCGTCGCTTAGGTCTCGCCGGGCACAGTCGCTCCCACGCCCGCTGCCCGCCTTCCCGGGTCGTTTAAACGTGACCGGCGCGGCGCGGCGCGAGCGCGTCAAGCGCGCCACGAGCGTCACGACCTCAGACCCGCTGGCCACGAGCGTCACGACCTCAGACCCGCTGGCGCAGCCCGGGCTTGGCCTAAAGCGTCATTTCTGACCACACCCCAGTGGCATATGGGACGTTTGGGAAGACAGCGGTGCTAGTCAGACTTAGCGTCCCACGCCCCCCGGCCGACCGCGGGGTGTGGGCAAAATCGAAGCTATGCGCGGCCGCCCCCGCTTCGACAGCTAGAAGTTCGCGCTCGCCCGACCTCCAACTCGCCCGACCTCCAACTCGCCCGACCTCCAATGCACACGGGCGTGGGCCGAGCCGCGCGAGACCCTCGTTACCCCAGCAGCGCCGTGAAAGCGCTGATCGCGTCCGATGGCTCACCCGTCTGCTGCACGCCTCCCGATCCCGCGATGGCGATCAGGACGGCGATGAACGTCCCCAACCCGAGGACGACGCAGATGACCAGCAAGACGAAGGCCTGCGGATTGGCCTTGAAGTAGTCGACCAGCGGGCGCATCGCCATCCATCGTGCCACGAACCCGTGCGCTCGATCCCACGCGCGGGGGACCGCCAACCGGTGGCGATCGGCTCAACCTGCGAAAATGTCCGGATGTCAACGTCAGAAACCAATGGCGAGCCGATTACCGAAGAAGGCCTCGCCGCTCTGAAAGCCGAGCTCGGCCAGCTTGAGACGGTCGCTCGGCGAGAGATGGCCGAGCGCATCCTGGTTGCCCGCGGACACGGGGACCTCAAGGAGAACGCCGAGTACCACGCGGCCAAGGAGGATCAGGGCCACCTTGAGACTCGGATTCAGCGCCTGCGTCAGCGCCTGCGCAGCGCGGTCGTGGTGGAGGCCGAGACCGAGGGTGACGTTCTCTCCTTCGCGCGCGAGGCCGAGATCCGTGATGTCGGGACCGGCGAGCTTCACCGCTGGACGATCGTCGGCGCGACCGAGGCCGATCGAGCCAACGGCAAGATCTCGGCTGAGTCGCCGGTGGCCCGGGCGCTGCTCGGCCATGCCGCCGGTGAGACCGTCGAGGTGCCGACGCCTCGCGGCGTGCGCCGGCTCAAGATCGAACGCCTGGTCTAGATCTCCGGCCTCAACTTCCCAAGCCCGCCGCTCGCCGACGAGGCGGTGCTTCTGCGCCCGTGGGCGGCGGCTGACGTGCCCGGGGAGATCATGAGATTCGCCCATCCCAGCGTGACGCGCTTCTCGTGGCCCCACGCGCGCCCGTACACCGAGGAGGACGCCCGCGCATTCTTCATCGAGCAGGAGCGCGCGCGAGAGCTGGGGACGGATCTGAACCTCGCCTTCGCCGAGCCGGCGCAGCCCGGCGACGTCCTGGGCGGCGGGTCGCTTTACGGACTTGATGACGGTTCGGGTCGGGCCGCCGTGGGGTTCTGGCTGGCGCCTGAGGCGCGCCGGCGCGGGATCGCGACCCGCGCCACGCGGCTACTCGCCCGGTGGGCGTTTGCCGAGCTGCATGTGGCGCGGCTGGAACTCACCTGTGCGCCTGAGAACGATGCTTCCCAGCGAGTGGCCGAGCGGTGCGGTTTCGTGCGCGAGGGGTTGCTGCGGTCCTACGTGCCCTTCAAAGGCGGCCGGCGCGACAGCGTCATGTTCAGCCTTCTTGCCCAGGAGCTGCACACCGCTTAAAGGAAAATGACCCCGCCTACGCGGTGCGCAAGCGGGGTCAAATAAAAACCGGCGGCGACCTACTCTCCCAGGCCCTTGCGGGCCAAGTACCATCGGCGCTGAGGGGCTTAACGGCTCTGTTCGGAATGGGAAGAGGTGTTTCCCCCTCGCCATAGCCACCGGAAATCAAGCGA
>JBAPXO010000609.1:0-2265 GCA_049284255.1 Solirubrobacteraceae bacterium
CCTCGGGGGTGCGCAGTCCACGCAGACCCGCGACGGTGGCCTTGACGAGGTTGATCGGGTTCTGGGTCCCAAGGCTCTTGGAGAGAATGTCGTGGATCCCGGCGAGCTCGAGCACCGCGCGCACACCGCCGCCGGCGATCACGCCGGTACCGGGTGAGGCGGGCTTCAGGAACACGCGGCCGGCGCCGAACACGCCGGTCGTCTGATGGGTGATCGTCGAGCCGTGCTTGGGCACGCGGAAGAGATCCTTCTTGGCCCGCTCGACGCCCTTCTGGATCGCGAGCGGCACCTCGTTGGCCTTGCCGTAGCCCACGCCCACGACTTCGCGTTCGTCTCCGACCACGACCAGGGCCGTGAACGAGAAGCGCCGGCCGCCCTTGACGACCTTGGCGACGCGGTTGATCTCAACCACGCGCTCTTGCAGGTCGAGGCCGGACTGACTGACTGAGCGATCTTGGGTTATTGCCATAGAGAAGTGGAGGGTAGCGGTAGGAAGAAAGTGGTCTGGCTGAACGCTGCTCTTAGACGGTTATGCCGGTCTCGCGGATCGCCTCGGCGAAGGCGCGAACATGGCCGTGGTACTGGTAGCCGCCGCGGTCGAACACCGCCTCTGAGATACCGGCCGCCTTGGCGCGCTCGGCGAGCGCCGCGCCTGAGCGCTTGGTGCGCTCCAGCGGCGAGAGGTCACGCAGCTCGGGCTCGTACCAGTTGACCGCCGCCAGCGTGCGGGCGGAAACATCGTCGATCAGCTGCGCGCTGAGGCCGCGGTTCGAGCGGAACACGGAGATCCGCGGCCGCGTGGCCGTGCCCGAGATCTTCGCGCGCACCCTGCGGCGGCGCTTCAGCCGGCGATCACCCTTGGTGATAACGCTCATGCGCGCTTGCCTACCTTGCGCTGGACGTACTCGCCCTCGTAGCGGATGCCCTTGCCCTTGTATGGCTCGGGGGGACGCTGCTTGCGGATGATCGCCGCGGTCTCGCCGACGAGTTGCTTGGAGATGCCCCTGACGACGACGCGGGTGGGCTGGGGCACTTCGAACTCGATGCCGTCGGGCGCTGGAATCGGTACCGGATGGGAGTAGCCGACCGCGAGCTCGAGGTTCTTGCCCTTCAGCTGCGCGCGGTAGCCGACGCCCTGGATCTCCAGGCGCTTCTCGTAGCCGTCGGTCACGCCCTGAACCATGTTGGCGACCAGCGAGCGGGTGAGCCCGTGCAGCGCGCGGTGCTCGCCGCGGTCGGTGGGACGTGTGACCGTCAACTGCTCGCCGTCCTGGGTGACCTCGATGTCGCGGTGGATCCGCTCTGAGAGTTCGCCTTTCGGTCCGTTCACGCGAACCGACTCGGGCTCGATCGCGACGGTCACGCCGGCGGGCACGGGGATGGGCTGTCTACCGATTCTCGACATCTCGCTCTTTCCCCTACCAGACCTGCGCGAGGATCTCGCCGCCGACACCGGCGGCGCGCGCGTCGTGGCCGGTCATCACGCCGCGCGAGGTCGAGACGATCGAGGTGCCCATGCCGCCCAGCACCTTGGGGATGTGCTTGGCGTCGGCGTAGGTGCGCCGCCCGGGGCGGGATACGCGGCGCAGGCCGGAGATCGCCGAGCGGCGGTCCTCGGTGTACTTGAGCCGGATCTGGATCAGCTGCCCGGCGTCGTGCTCGGGCGTGGGGACGATCGACCACGACTCGATGTAGCCCTGCTCGGCGAGGATCCGTGCGAGCTCGCTCTTGAGCTTCGAGGCGGGGATGTCGACCGTCTCGTGGGCGGCGTGGATCGCATTGCGCACGCGCGTGAGAAAGTCGGCTATGGGATCTGTCATCGACATGTCTAGATGGTCACTCGGGGATCGTGGTTCTTACCAGGAGGACTTCGTCATCCCGGGTATCTGGCCGTCGTGGGCGAGCTCGCGCAGACAGATGCGGCACACCCCGAACTTGCGATACACCGCGCGCGGACGGCCACAGCGGTTGCAGCGAGTATAGGCACGCGTCTTGAACTTCGGAGTCCGCGCCTGCTTGACGCGCTGAGATGTCTTGGCCACTAGTCGGTGCTCTCTTTCTCGCTGTTCTGTGCGCTCCCGTCGTCGGGGGCGTCCTCCTGCTCGGCCGCGGGCGCCGCTGCAGCCTCGGGCTCTGCTGACTCAGCCTCACTCGGCGCCTCGTCCTCGGCGCGCTCGATCCCACTGGTGGCTTGCTCCGCCGAGACGCTGTCGGTAGATACCCTTGCACCGTCGTCGTCGGTCGGCTCTGAGGTCACGCCGATCG
>JBAPXO010000610.1:0-1720 GCA_049284255.1 Solirubrobacteraceae bacterium
CGAGAATCAGAACTCGCGACCGGTCAACTGAGCACGCTACCCAGCTCGGTCAGGGCACGGCCCTCTCGAGCGCCGAGGTCTCATAGAGCGTCAGTGGGGGAGACGACTCGGGGCTGACGTTAGGCCAGGATGAGCAGCAGAATGCCGAGGACGCCGAGCACCGTCGCGGGCACCATCTTTGCTGGTGGATCGCCGATGCGAGCGTGGGTGGCGACCGCGCCGGTCATCGTAAGGATGACGATGATGGCCCCGATGACCGCCAGAGCTGTGCTGCTGGCGATGGCGGCTATGAGGAGCAGCAGGGCGGCAACGAGCTCGGTTAGACCGACGAGAACGCGGGCCCTTTGCGCCTCGACGGCAGGCAGTCGATAGCGCGGGAACTCGGCTTCGTGGGGACCGACGTTGGCGACCTTGGTGCCGCCGGCGCCGACGAAGGCGACTCCGAGGATGATCGAGATGATCGTTGCAATAGTTGACATGACAACAATCCTAGTGAACGGTGCAAAGGGTCACCTGGATGCTTTTCGCACGTACAACGGAGAAGCGCGCAGGCCGGTGGCGAGACTGGCGTGTCTAGAGGCCAGCGAGGATTAGATCCTGGGCCGGCGGTCGGGGAGGCGTGCTTAGGCAACCCGTGCCTGGTTTTTGGCGAGTTGCGAGACTAGGCGTACCAGGGCGCTTCGCTCTGCTTTCGTGACGCGGGCGCTTGTGCTCCCAGGGGGGTAGCACTTACCCGACGGCTGGGTCGAGCTCTCGCGTGTCGTCCACGTCGATAGCGGGACGCGCACGCGCCGGAGACACGTCCATTCGCCTGAAGTAAAACGCTGGACGAAGCCGCGTTAGCGCTGGACCCGGTAGTGCATGTGGGTGACGCCGTCCTCCCCCTCGAGGATCCGAATGCGCTCTAGCTCGATCTGCCCGGGATCGAGGCCCTCGAACAGACGGCGCCCCTGGCCGAAGAGCACCGGGACGAGATGGATCTCGAGCTCGTCAAGGAGGCCGGCCGCGAGGGCGAGCCGGGCGACTGCGGCGCCGTGGACCAGCACGTCTTTCTCGCCCGCAGCCTTCCTGGCCTCGGTCATCGCGGTCTTGACGTCGTCCACGTAGGTGACGAGCGGCCACTGGCTCACGTCGATGCCGGGCTCATGGCGGCTGTAGACCCAAATCGGCACGCCGTCGTGGTGGTCACCGCCCCAGCCGCCCGCCGGCTCGAAGGTCCCACGGCCGGCGACGACTGCTCCCGTGGTCCTCATTTCCGCCGAGACCTCGCCGTTGGCGCCCGCCAGACGGCCGACGTGGGGGCCCCTCTGATTAGGGTCGACATCCGTGAAGGCCCAGCCGTGCAAGCGGTCACCCCCGTCGCCGAGCCCGTTGTCGTCTGTTTCGTTGGGCCCGGCGATGAATCCGTCGAGGGACATGGACATGTAAAGAACGGTTGCTGACACGGCGTCTCCTTTCTGTCCTGCGGTCAGAGGCCGGATCTCCTATCGGAGAGGCTCACTTCTCGGTCGCCCGCTCAAGGCGCGCGAAAGCGTTAGGCAGGCCGGCAAGGTGTTCCCTGCGCAGCTCGGCTGTTGGGAGGCCGCGCTGGACCATCGTCATCAGCGTCTTGCCGTCGCGCGCCTCGAAGCTCCACTCGGTCTCGAACTCAAGCGTCGTACCGTCGAGCCGTGTCTCGGTCGTGTCGACGACGATGCGGCTGGGCCGGTCGATCAAGCGG
>JBAPXO010000611.1:0-10003 GCA_049284255.1 Solirubrobacteraceae bacterium
ATGTTGACCGCCGATCTGCTCGCCAACCTGCTGATCGCCCGCTTCTTCTTGACCGTCTTCGACCAGATGGGCGGACAGGGGACCTTCGCCTTGTTCCTCGGATTGGCGATCATCTCGTTCGTGTTCATCCTGGCCATGGCGCCGGAGACCAAGGGCCGGCCCCTGGAGGCGATTCGCGTCTACTGGGAGAACGGCGGCCGCTGGCCTCCCGAGGACCAGGTCCTGGCGGAGATCGACAGCGAACGTGACGCGGAGCGCGCGCCCGCATGAGGGGCGAGCTCATGGCCCAAGAGATGGCCGAACAGCCCGAGCGGCTGCGGGCACTTGGACAGCGCGCCGACGAGGTGGCGGCGCAGGTGCGGGCCGGGGTTCCGCAGGACATGCGGGGGACGACGATCGTCGCGCGCGGCTCCTCGGATCACGCCGCGACCTACGGCCGGTATCTGCTCGAGACCGCCACCGGTCGGCCGGTGAGCATGGCCGCCCCGAGCCTGCACACCCTGTACGGGATCGAGGTCGACTACGCCGGACAGCTCGTGGTCGCCGTCAGCCAGTCAGGACAGACACCGGAGATCGTCACCACGTTGCGGATGCTCACCGAGGCCGGCGGGTCCGGACTGGCGATCACCAACGATCCCGACAGCGATCTCGCCCAGGCTTCTGCCGCCGTCGTCGAGCTCGGGGCCGGGGAGGAGCGCGCGGTGCCGGCGACGAAGACCGTGACCGCCCAGATGGAGGCGTTCGCGCTGCTTGCCCAGGCGTTGGGGGAGGTGCCGTTCTCGGCCTCGGAGCTGGCGCGCGTCCCCGAATGGGTGCAGGAGGTGCTCGATGATCCCGAGCCCGTGGCGTCGGCCGCGGAGGCACTCGTGGGGTGCTCTCGGCTGATCGTGGTCGCCCGTGGATACCTGTACGGCGCGGCCGAGGAGGCCGCACTGAAGATCAAGGAGACCTGCTCGCTGTTGGCCGACGGCTACTCCTCGGCCGACCTGCGCCACGGACCGATCGCCGCCGTGACACCCGGCCTGCCGATCATCGCCCTCAATGCTCCCGGCCCGGCGGCGCAAGACATTCGCGAGCTGGTGGCGGACCTACGCCGGCGGGAGGCCAGGGTGGTGACGATCTCCTCCCAGGACGATGCCGACATGCCGATGCCCGCCGATGTTCCCGAGGGGCTTGCCCCGATCGTGGCCGTCGTCCGCGCCCAGCAGCTCGCCCACGCGCTCGCGCTGCGCCTGGGTTTCGACCCCGACAGCCCGGAGGGTCTCAGCAAGGTCACGGTGACGTGACCGCCGGGACAGAACGCGTGGTCGCCATCGACCTCGGTGGCACCGGCATGAAGGGATCGCTCATCGACCGTGCGGGTCGCTCCGGGCCGGTGCGGCGGCGCCCCACACCGGTTGCCGGCGGTCCGGAGGCGGTCGTGGAGGCCGTGCTCTCGCTCGCCGAAGAGCTGAGGGATGCCGAGGAGTCCGAGACGGTGACCGCCGGACTCGCCGTGCCCGGGCTCGTCGACGAGGAGCGCGGTTTCGTGCGCGCGGCCGCCAACCTGGGGTGGCGGGAGGTCGACCTCGGCAGCCTCGCGCAGCGCCGGCTCGCGATGCCCGTCGTCGTAAATCACGACGTTCGAGCCGCGGCGCTGGCCGAGGGCTTGGTGGGGGCGGCGCGAGGGGTGAGCGACTACGTGCTACTGACACTCGGCACCGGGATCGGGGCTGCGATCGTGATCGGCGGACGGGCATACACCGGCGCTAACGGGCTCGGAGGGGAACTCGGTCACGTGGCCGTCGCCCCGGACGGGCCGATGTGCGGTTGCGGGCGGCGGGGATGCCTCGAGGCGATCGCCTCCGCCTCGGCGGTCGTGCGCCGCTATCGCGAGCTGGGCGGCGACGATCAGGCCGTGAGCACCGCCGAGCGGGTGATCGACTTGGCCGCTGATGGTGATCCCTGCGCCGAGCGGGTGTGGGAGCAGGCGATCGACGCGCTCGCGGGCGCGATCGCCGACTACGTGACCCTGCTCGATCCCGAGCTTGTGGTCATCGGCGGTGGAATGGCCTGTTCGGGACCCAGGCTCTTTGGTCCCCTCCAGGCAGCGCTGCCCACCCACTTGCGCTTCACCGAGGCGCCCCCGCTCGTGCCCGCGTCGCTGGGCGATCAGGCCGGTCGCTATGGCGCGGCGATCGCCGCCTGGCGGACCGCCGGAATGAGGGACGCCGAGCTAACAGCGTGGGTGACCGCGAATGCGCCTGCGTAGCCAGCGAATCGTCACCCCCGCGGGCACCATCGCCGGGGAGGTGACGATCGCGGGTCGCCTGATCACGGGCGTCGGTTCCGAAGACGGGCAGGCACCGCCGGCGGGCAGCGATGAGGTGATCGACCTGGGCGGGCACTGGCTCGTCCCGGGCTACATCGATACCCACGTGCACGGAGGCGGCGGAGCCCAGTTCAATACCACAGAGCTCGATGAGGTCGCTGGCGCCGCGGCCTTCCATGCCGATCACGGCACGACCGCGCTGCTGGCGACGACGGTGTCGGCGCCGCTTGACGAGCTCGAGGATGCGCTGCGCACGATCGCCGCGGTCGGCGGCGACGACGGCATCCGAGGCGCGGCCGTGCTCGGCTGTCATCTCGAGGGACCGTTCCTGAGCACGGCCCGCCCTGGCGCGATGGATCCCGACACCTTCGCCGACGCCGATCCGGAGATCCTGCACCGGCTGCTGGCGGCCGCCAACGGACGCGTGAGGTGGATGACGCTGGCGCCGGAGCTCCCTGGGGCCATCGAGCTCGTACGCGAGCTGGCCTCAAACGGGATTGTGGCTGCGCTCGGCCACACCGACGCCACCTACGACCAGGCGCTGGCGGCCGTGGACGCGGGGGCGCGGGCCGCCACGCATGTCTTCAACGCGATGTCCCCGCTTCACCACCGTGAGCCCGGGGTCCTCGGGGCGGTTCTGGACTCGGAGGGGATAAGCATCGAGCTGATCTGCGACGGCGTTCACGTCGACCCGGCGGTCCTGCGACTGGCCTTCCGGGCGAAGGGGGGCCAGCGCGTCCGTCTGGTGACCGACGCGATGGCGGCCGCCGGCATGCCCGACGGCGAGTATCGGCTCGGCACGGCCACGGTCAGGGTGACCGAGGGGCGGGCGACGCTTGCGCAGGGGAGCTCGATCGCCGGAAGCACGCTCACCATGGAGATGGCGGTGGCCAACGCAGTGCGCTTCCTCGGGATCAGCGTCGAGGAGGCGGTGGCCATGGCCAGCTCTATTCCCGCCCGGGAGCTCGGCCTCGAGCACTGCAAGGGAGCGATCGCGTCCGGGATGGACGCCGACCTCGTCATCCTCGACGACGAGCTGCGGGTTCGCGCGACGTTGATCGGCGGGACCTGGGTGAATGAAGTCCCCAGCGGATGATGAGACCGATACCGTCCCCTGTGGCGCGAGCTGCCTAGAACATCGAGACCCTGAGGAGATCCGACTATGCCGACCGACAGGCCAACGCAACTGGGGATGATCGGGCTGGGGCGGATGGGCGCCAACCTCGTCCGGCGGCTGATGCGCGACGGGCATGAGTGCGTCGTCTACGACGTCAGCTCCGATGCCGTCAAGCAGCTCGAAAGCGAGGGCGCCAACGGCTCGACCTCGCTGCAGGAGTTCATCGAGAAGCTCGATAAGCCGCGGGCGCTGTGGATCATGGTCCCGGCGGGGATCGTCCAGCAGACGCTCGAGGAGCTTATGGGCCTGCTCGAGGCCGGAGACATCGTCATCGACGGCGGCAACTCCTATTACAAGGACGACATCGTCCGTGCCAAGCAGCTCGCCGAGCACGACATCCACTACATCGACTGCGGCACGAGCGGCGGCATCTGGGGACTGAACCGCGGCTACTGCCTGATGATCGGCGGCGAGTCCGGCCCGGTCGAACATCTGGACCCGATCTGGAGGACGATCGCTCCCGGGGAGGGTAGCGCCGAACCGACCCCCGGCCGCACGCGCAAGGGCGGGACCGCTCCCGACGGCTATCTGCATTGTGGCCCCAACGGCGCCGGGCACTTCGTGAAGATGATCCACAACGGCGTGGAGTACGGGATGATGGCGGCGATCGCCGAAGGGCTGAGCATCATCGAGCACGCCGACGAGGGCAAGACCGCGCCGACCGAGTTCGACGCCGAGACCACCCCGCTTCGTAATCCCGAGGCCTATCAGTACGACATCGACGTCGCCGAGGTTGCCGAAGTCTGGCGCCGTGGCTCGGTAGTGGGCTCATGGCTCATGGACCTGACCGCCGACGCCCTTGCCAAGTCCCCACAGCTCGAGGACTTCGCCGGCCGGGTCTCAGACTCCGGCGAAGGGCGCTGGACAGTGGATGCCGCGATCGATCTCGGCGTCCCGGCCTCAGTGATCACCGCAGCCCTCTATGAGCGCTTTGAGTCCCGGGACAATGGCGAGTTCACCAACAAGGTCCTGTCGGCGATGCGCTCGGAGTTCGGCGGTCATGCCGAGAAGCCCGAGGAGCGACCCCCCGAGCAGTCAGGCACGCAGAGCGCGACGTCGGGCGAGACGCACCCCGACGGATGAGCGCGGGGGACGAGCGTTGACGCCCCTGATTTGGTGAAGCGGTCCGCCGTGGCCGCCTCCACAGGCTCGGCCCTGCATCAGCCGCGGGTCCCCGTCCGCGAGCGGCGGGCCGAAGGGCGTGCGGCGCGGGAGCGGCTCAAGCGAGGCGCGCTCGGGCGTTGGCAGCGACCCGAGGGGTTCGATCCGCTGGCCCTCCTGTCCGCGCAGAACTCGATCCGGGTCGACGAGCTGCTTCCGATTCGCTACGAACGGATGGCCAGTTCACCGTGGGCGTTCTATCGCGGCGCGGCCGCCCTGATGGCGGCTGACCTGAGCTCCGGCGCAGACACCGGACTGCGTGTACAGCTGTGCGGCGACGCCCACATCCTCAACTTCGGCTTGTGGGCAACCCCCGAGCGCCAGCTTGCGTTCGATCTGCGTGACTTCGACGAGACGCTGCCGGGACCGTTTGAGTGGGATGTGCTGCGCCTGGCCGCCAGCATCGTCGTCCTGGCGCGCGATGCCGGAGTCCAGGCGGGCGAGGCCGAGCGCGCTGTCAGCCTCTGCCTGCGCGCCTACCGCGACCGGATGGCCGGTTACGTAAGCGCCGGCGTGCTCGACATCTGGTACGACCTGATCACCGTCGACGACCTCGTCGAGGTCTTCGAGCCCGCCGACCAGGAGCTCGCCTGGTCGCACATCACCCGCAAGGCACGCAAGCGAACGAGCGCCGGCGCGGCGCGCAAGCTCACCACGGCTTCGGGCGGGCGGCTGCGGATCACCGAAGACCCTCCCCTGCGCGTGCACCTGGACGACGGCGGCCCCGGTCTCGCCGACGAGGTGTTCGAGGCCTACCGGGCGTCGTTGCCCGCGTACCGCCGGTACCTGCTCGACAGCTTCTCGTTTGTGGACGCCGCCCGCCAGGTCGTGGGCGTCGGGAGCGTCGGGATGCGTGTCTTCCTCGTGCTGCTCGAGGGCCGCGGCCGCCGCGATCTGGTGTTCCTGCAGATCAAGCAGGCTGGATCCTCGGTCTACGAGCCGGCGTGCGGCGCCAGCCGGTATGCCAACCACGGCCAGCGGGTGGTGGTCGGAAAGCGCGTGATCCAGGCCGCAACTGACATCTTCGCGGGCTGGACCACGGTCGGCGACCATGACTTCTATGTCCGCCAATTGCGCGATATGAAGGTGATCCCGAGCGGCGAGCTGATCGCCCCTCGGCTTGGGGAATTTGCGACGGCCTGCGGTCGGGTTCTGGCCCGCGCCCACGCCCGCACCGGTGATCCGATCGCGATCGCCGCCTACATCGGCAAGGGCCGCGCCTTTGACGACGCCGTCGGGGAGTTCGCCGTCAACTACGCCGACCAGACCGCTGCCGATCACCGGCGCCTCGCCGAGGCCGTAGCCGCCGGTCACACGGTCTGAGCCAAACGCCGCCGGAGATCCACTCGCGTCAGGAGCGGTGGGCGACCGCGATCAAGCGGCGTCCCTCCGGGTCAAAGGGCGCGCCACCGTGACCGAAGAGCTCGACGCGGTCAAAGCCGGCGGCGTGCAAACGCTGCTTGAGTTCGGGTGCGGCGACCTGTTCGAGTGAGAACTCGAGCTTGCGCACGTGGCGGTTGCGGACGATGAAGCGCTCGGTGTGCGACCGGGCGTCGGCGGGGTTGTAGGTGACCCGGTCGACCATGAGGTCGCCGTCACGTTCGACGACGCTGGCCGAACGTCCGCCGGTGAGCTCCAGAAGGCGGGCCAACCAGGCGGGGTTGAGCAGCTCCAGCAGTAAGCGCCCGCCGGGGCGCAGTGCGCGCGCGAAGCGGTCCAGGACGCGGTCGTTCGCTGCCCGATCGAAGTACCCAAATGATGTGAACCAGTTGACCACGACGTCGAACTCGCGATCGTAAGCGAGCTCTCGCATGTCCCCGCGGACAAACCTGACCGCCGGATAGCGCTCGCGGGCGAGTCCCAGGAAGAGCTCGCTCGAGTCGACGCCGACGACGTCGCAGCCGCGGCCGGCCAGCCGGCCGGCGAGTCGCCCCTCACCGCACGGAACATCGAGCACGCGCATGCCGGGCTCCAGGGAGAGAAGTTCCAACACCGTCCGGGCGTCGGCGTCGCTGCGCTCGTCGCCGAGGACGTCGCGGTAGAAGTAGAGGTAGTCCTCATCGAACATTTCCTCGGGAACGCTCATTGAGTAATCGTCGCGCAGCTTGGCTGCGCCAGCAACGGGAATACTGATGCCATGGAGGAGCGAAACGTGCTCGGCGGCGAGCTCGAATTCTGTGGCGCTGACCCGGTCACCGGCTTCTACCGTGATGGCTACTGCCGGACCGGTCCGCAGGATCTCGGCAGTCACACCATCTGCGCGGTGGTGACCGAGGAATTTCTCGAGCACCAGCGTGAGATCGGCAACGATCTGACCACCCCGATGCCCGACTTTCGCTTCCCGGGCCTCGTGCCCGGCGACCGGTGGTGCGTCACCGCCGCCAACTGGCTGCGAGCCCACGTTGACGGCGCCGCCGCCTACGTCGTGCTCGCCTCCACCCACGAACGTGTCCTTGAGGTGGTTCCGCTCGAGGTTCTGCGCGAGCACGCCGTCGATGTCCCCGCGGATCCCGGTCCGCTGGAGCCCTGACCGCGATCGCCCTCGGTCGCGCCTACGGAGCGCTGGGTAACGCGCGCTTCAGAGCCTCGGCGTAGGCTGCGCCGCTCGCGGGACGGGCGGCCGGATCCTTGGCGAGCGCGGAAATAACCACCGCGCCGAAGTTCTCGCTGAGCTCGGAGCGCTGCCAGGCCGGGTTGGGAGCCTCCTCCTGGAGGATGCCCATCATCACCGTCATCTGGCTGGGAGCGTGGAACGGGCTCACCCCGACCAGGCACTCAAAGAGCGTGCACCCCAGCGAGTAGACGTCGGAGGCGGGCGTCGCGCGTTCGCCGCGGATGCGTTCCGGGGAGACATAGGCGAGCGTCCCAACGAGCACGCCAACCGCCGTGAGCGTCTGGTAGCCCGATGTGCCCTTGGCCAGCCCGAAGTCGGTCAGCGAGGTCGCGCCGTCGCTCCCCATGATCAGGTTGGCCGGCTTGATGTCTCTGTGCATGAGCCCGGCCGCGTGCAGGGTGTCAAGGGCACTGCCGATCTCCTCTGCCACCCTCACCACCTGTTTGGGGACGAGCGGTCCGTTCTCGGAGATGACGCGATCAAGCGAGCGACCCTCCACCAGAGGCATAGCCAGGAAAGGGACGCCGTCGGTCTCGCCGGCCTCGAGAATCGGCACCAGGTGGGGGTGAGTCACGGTGGTGGCGGCGCGAGCCTCGTGCAAAAAGCGGCGACGGTACTCCTGGTCGGCGATCAGGTCGCGCCTGAGCACCTTGAGCGCAATCGGGCCGGATCGCTGGTCGGTAGCGGCTCGGTAGACGTCGCCCATGCCGCCGCGTCCCAGGTGGCCCTCGATCCGGTAATGGCCAAAGGCGTCGCCGGGCGCGAGGTCATCCGGCGCCGGATCGCCGTGAGCCGACATGCGGCAAGCATAATTGGGCGTCTGCGACACCCAGCGCATAATCTCCGTGAGGACCGCTGGCACTTGGCTAGATCACGTGGAAACCGGGGCAGAGAGCATGACCGACGCCGATCCTGAAATCGCCGTGACGCCGGCGTCGGTGCTGGCTGGCCTGTCCGACGGCATGTGGACACGACTGGCCTCCGAGAGCCAGCTCGTTGTGCTCGAGGCGGGACGGTGGCTATTTCGCGAAGGCGATGCCTCCGACCAGGCCTACCTGGTGGTCTCCGGGCGGCTGGAGGTGGTGATCGAGCAGCCGACCGAGATCGTGATCCGCCAGCTCAAGCGCGGTGCCGTCGTCGGCGAGCTCGGACTGGTGCGCCACGGTCCCCGGACGGCCTCGGTCCGAGCCCGTCGCGACTCAGTGCTCAGATTTCTGTCCCGGGAACGGTTCGAGTATCTGGTCCGCGAGGCTCCCGATTTCGCCCTCGCCCTGATCAGAGGGATGGGCGATCAGCTGGCGGCTAATCGCGCCCCCGAAACGGCCCCGACCGCACCGCGGACGATCGCGGTCGTCGGTCTCGGGGAGGGGGCGCCGGTGGATTCCGTCGCCGCCGGCTTGGCCTCGATGCTCGGCCGTCACGGCTCGCTGGCCCAGCTCGGGCCGGACGAGGACCGGCGCGCGGTCGACTACCCGGCCGTGCTCGAGACCGCGGAATCTGACGAGGACCGCGTTCTCCTGATTGGCGGATCGCCGGATCCCGACGACAAGTGGACAAACTTCTGCATCAGTGAGGCCGACGTCGTGCTGGCGCTGACCAGGGGCGATCCCCATCCGGCCTGGCTACGCAACGCCGCCAAGCTTCGCGGCTGCGAGCTCCTCGCGTTTGACTCCCCGGTGTCCGAGCAGCTCTTGGCAGCACTCGTTCCGCGCGATGTTTCGGTGATGCATGGTGAGCAGGCCCGTGCCCAGGGGATCGCGGTCGTCGCTCGGCGCCTGGTCGGTAGGTCGGTGGGGCTCGTGCTCTCCGGCGGGGGAGCCCGGGCCATGGCACACCTCGGCGTCCTGGACGAGCTCGAGGAGGCGGGCATCGTCGTCGATCGGCTGGCCGGAGCGAGCATGGGGGCGATCGTCTCCGGTCTGTCGGCGACCGGGCGCTCGGCAGATGAGGTGGCGCAGGTCGTCCACCACGACATGGTCGAGTCCAATCCGAGCAACGACTACACGCTTCCGGCGTACTCGCTGATCCGCGGGCGCAAGACCCGGCGTGGTCTGGAGGCGGCGTTTGGCAACCGACGGATCGAGGAGCTGCCGCGGCGCTGGTATTGCGTGAGCTCTGACCTGGCCTCTCGCGAGCTCGTGGTCCACCGCACGGGGCCGATGGTCGACGCGGTCTACGCCAGCATGGCCATTCCCGGCATCTTCCCTCCCGTCTCGTCGCCTGACGGGAGACTCCTGGTCGACGGCGGCGTGATCGACAACCTCCCGGTGGGGCCGATGGCGCGAGCCGGCGAGGGCCCGGTGATCGCCGTTGACGTCAGCCTCAAGGATGCTCGCATGGCCGCGGCCCGGCCTCGGATGCAGGCGCTGGCGCGCGTGGTGCGCCGCGCCGCGACCGGAACCGACCGGCCGCTCCCGCGTCTCACCGACACGATCATGCGCACGATCACGGTGGGCAGCGCCGACACCGTCGCCGCGGCCATGCGCCACGCCGACGTCGTGATATCACCGCAGGTCGACGGCGTGGGAATGCTCGATTGGAAGCAGATGGACAAGGCGCGTGAGATCGGGCGTCAAGCGGCCCGGGCCGCGCTCGAGCCCGTGCTCGCCGACCTCAGGCCCTAGGCGCGGGACGTGCCCCGACAGGCTCGGGCGGTGGGGGCGCGGAGATCTCCGGCGGCACCTCGGTCACGCCGCTGAGGCCACGCGTGCCGGCGCGCGCGCTCGTCGGCCACCAGATC
>JBAPXO010000612.1:0-5960 GCA_049284255.1 Solirubrobacteraceae bacterium
AGCCCAGGTTGTAGGTCCGGGCGCGGCCGTAAATGTCCCCCAGCCGGCCGAGGCTGACGACCAGGACCGCGGTGACCACGAGGAAGCCGAGGATCAGCCACAGCAGGTAGTTGGTGTTGCTCGGCAGGAGCGGGTTGATGTCGATGCCCTTGAAGATGTCGGGCAGCGAGATGAGCAGGATCGAGGCGTTGATCGTTGCGATCAGGACGCCGAGCGTGGTGTTCGAGAGCGCGATCCACTTGTAGTTGTCGGGCACGGGCCGGCCGCGGTAATCCAGGCGCGGCGCGGCCGAGTCCCCCGCCGCCGTGGGCGCGCCGGTGCTATTCGCGCCGTTGCTATTCGCGCCGTTGCTGGTTGCCCCGTTTGCGCTCATGGCGATCCAACATAGCAAAGCGCTAGCTTACGTAAAGGTAAGGTTGTCGCTGGGTAATTCAGGCTCGTCGCACCACGACCATCGAGTCGACTTCCTCGCTGAGCTGCCACCCCTCGGGAGACCGCCCACCACGGAAGAGCTCATCGACGACCGAGGTCGGTCCAGGACTGCCGGCCCCTCCGGGCAGGCCGACCCGGGCGTCGTGAAAGGCGACCGCGCCGCCTGGCCTCACGTGCGGATGCCAGACGTCCCAGTCCTCGCGGCATCCCTGCGGGCTGTGGTCCCCGTCGATGAACACGACGTCGACGTCCGGTCCCCGCCAGGCGCGGCCGACGTCCTGGCTGCGGGCGATGTGCCAGCGAACCGCTGGACCGTCGTTGCGGGAGTGCCGGCGGACAGCGAGTCGGGTCGCCGCTGGAGTCGCGTGCCAGCCCGCTCGCATCGCCCACCCGCTCTCGTCGGCGAACGGGTCGATGAGGTGCAGCTCGGCGCGTGGCCCGAGCGCTTCGACGAGCACGAACGCCGATGAACCCTCGTAGACCCCGATCTCGACGACACGGATCGCGCCGTGAGCCACACGCCTGAGGAGCTCGGCCTCGGCGTCGGTGTGCATCGGCCGGGGCGGAGTCAGGCCGGCGGCCAGGGTCACCGCCCGCAGCCTCGGGTTGTCACGCATCCAAGCCGGGGCGCGTGACCGGATCGCCTTGGACAGCGGCATGGTGAGCGGGCACGATAGCGCCCACCCTGGGCGCTACGGCCGGCTGAACCGGGTGCGGGCGGCGTCGACCGCGGGCCGGGCGTCGCAACCCTCCAGGTGGTCGTTGACCAGGCCCATCGCCTGCATGAACGCATACGCCGTTGTCGGTCCGACAAAGCGCCAACCCCGTCGTTTGAGGTCCTTGGCCAGGGCTTTTGACTCTTCGGTCGACGCGAGCGCCGCCAGCCCCTCCCGGTCAAGCCGCCCGGTCCGGGGCTCGGGCTCAAAGCCCCACAGGTAGTGAGCCAGGGATCCCTCAGCTTCCGCGAGTTCGACCGCACAGCGTGCGTTGTTGATCACGGCCTCGATCTTGCCGCGATGGCGCACGATCCCAGCGTCGCCCAGCAGCCGCGTGACGTCGGGCTCGCCAAACCGCGCCACCTGCTGGAAATCAAAGCCGGCGAAGGCGGCGCGAAAGGCCTCGCGCTTGCGCAGGATCGTCAGCCACGACAGCCCTGCCTGGAACCCCTCGAGGCTGAGCTTCTCGAACAGGCGCCGGTCATCATCGACCGGAAATCCCCATTCGGTGTCGTGGTAGGCCCGGTACTCGGGAGCCGAGACCGCCCACCAGCACCGCGCCACGCCGTCGTCTCCGGTGACGATCCCGTCCGGGGGGCGAGTCGGGGCGGGGCTCATGCCGCCGTTGACTATATGCGGCGAGCTCGACGCCATTTCCGGGGTTTGGGCCCTACGATGGGGAAGCGATGACCGATATCGGCGACAGCCAGTTTCACAAGGGCCAACCCATCTGGGTGATCGGCCCGGGCGGCGAGCAGCGAGCCGCCGAATACGTCGGCGAGGGCGAGACCAGCGCCTGGTTCGGCGGGCCGCCGACAGTCGTTGTCGTCTATCCGGACACCCGGACCGGCGAGTCGGTCGAGGTCGACCGCGTGATCGCTCGCGATCCCTGACCTTCCCTACGGCAGCGGTTACAACGGCCCCTGACGATCGGTCACGCGGCCCGTGGCTGCGGCGAGCCACTCCGTCGCGGCACGAATGTGTTTGGGGTCGATGTGGTGGGCGGCGTCTGACTCGTGGTAGCTGACCGACAGTCCGCCGGCCTGCAGCAGGTCACGGGCGCCGCGCGCGAAGCTGACGTCCATGATCGGATCCCGACGCCCGTGGGCGATGAACACCGGCATGCCCGGTCGCGAGCCGAGGTCGGGCTGCCAGCCCTCGACGGTGGGGATGAATCCGGAGAAGGCGAGGATGCCGGCAGGGGCGGGCCGATCGCCCGCGAGGCCTAGCGCGTAGCTCATCACCGATCCCATCGAGAAGCCGCCGAGCACGGTTTGATCAGGCGCGATCCCGGTTCGCTGCCAGAGTTCGTCGTGGAAGGCGGCGAGCTTGTCGTAGGCGGCGCCGAACGTCTCGGGATCGGGATAGCCAACGCGGGGCACGACATACCAGTGGTTACCCGGCCAGCCCGGGACCGTCAGCGGCCCGCGCGGAGTGACGACGTGCAACCGCCGCTCAGGATCCAGGACGTCGGCTAGACCGAGCAGATCATGCTCGTCGGCTCCCCGACCGTGGTGGAGGACGAGCAGGCCGACGGGGTCACCCGCCGGCGGCCGCTCGCGGTAGATCAGGCTCATCGCTATGCCTCCTGACCCGCAGCCGCACGCGGGTTGCTCAGCGGCGTCAGCCGGCGCTCCAGCTGAGCGCGAAGGTGCTCGTGCTGGCGGGGCAGCCGCAGCTCCTCACCAAGGTGCTCGGGATCCTCGTCGACGGCGAATCCCGGCGAGGTGGTGGCGAGCTCGAACAGGATCCCCTGCGGCTGGCGGAAGTACACCGAGAGGAAGTAATCGCGGTCAATGACGGGCGTCACTGCCATTCCGGCCTGCGCGACCCGTTGCTGCCAGGCGACGTGGTCCTCGTCCCGCGAATGCCACGCGATGTGGTGCACCGTCCCGGCGCCTGGGATCCCACGCTCGCTCGAGGGGTCATATCCCCAGTGGAAGTGGCGCGTCTCGCCGTCGAGGAGATACTCACCCTCCCCCCGGTCCGTGAACCCGAGCGCCTCGGTGAGCAAGCTCCGGTCGGCGTCGAACCCTCGGCCGATGTAGGCGCGCGTGCCCTCAACGCCGAGAATCGCATGCTGGGCCGGCACCTCGGGATGCTGGGCGCGCAGCGGCGGGTTGCCGTTCTGGGCGACCACGAGCTCGAAATGGAGGCCGTCGTAGTCCTCAAAGCCCAGGGACCGTTCACCGCGCTGGCTGGCAAATCCCTTGGCCGCAAGCCGGTCCGCCCAGAAATCCAGCGACTCGGCGGTGCCAACACCGAGCTCGATGGTGTGGATCATCCCCGCACCGGCCCGGCCGCGCGTGGCGCCGGCGAACTCAAACCAGGTCAGGATCGAGCCCGGTGAGCCCTCCTCGTCTCCGAAGTACAAGTGGTAGGCCTCGGGCGCATCGAAGTTGACGGTCTTCTTGACCAGCCGCAGGCCCAGGACGTCGGCATAGAAGGCGACGTTCTCCGTCGCGTCGCCGGTGATCATCGTGATGTGGTGCATGCCTTCGAGCTTCATGGTTCTCCTCAGGGCATCGTGCTGAAGTAGTTGCAATCGCAACCATATCACCATCTCATTGCGGGCACAACTACTGCTGGATCTCGGTCAGCTAAAAAAATGTGATTCAGGCGCTCGTATTGTTGTGAGTGCAATTAGTTCTGGTATTCTCGGCAACACCATGAGCACCAAAGCGCCCGCCACCGCCCCCCTCGCCGATCACGAGCTTGCCGCCTGGCGCGGAATGCTTGAGGTCCACGCCCGCGTCACCCAACAGCTCGACGCCCAGATGCACGCCGAGCACGGGCTCGCGGTCTCGGCCTATGAGGTCCTGATGTTCCTCGACGAAGCACCCGAGCACCACATGCGCATGTCTGACATCGCCGAGAGCGTCCTGCTGAGCCGCAGCGGCTGCACGCGGCTGGTCGACCGTCTCGTCGAACTCGGCTACGTCACCCGCTGCGCCGCCACGACCGACGGCCGCGGCCTGTATGCGGAGCTCACCGAGGCCGGCCAGGAGAAGATCGATGCCGCCCGTGCAACCCACCTCGAGGGCGTCCGGCGATTCTTCCTGGACCACCTCACCGCCACCGACCAGATCGCCCTCGGCGACATCTGGGCCCGCTTTTCAGAACCGCGCTGAGGGGACAATCCGCGTGCCCGCCGACTCTTGGGACGACCTCTACGGCCTGCCGCTTGATCGCTTCATCCCCGAGCGGACGGCGCTGGTGAAGGCGCTACGGAGCGAGAAGCGACGCGAGGAAGCCAGCCAGGTGGCGGCGCTGCGCAAGCCGTCGGTCGCGGCCTGGGCGGTGAACCAGCTCGTGCGGACACAGAAACAGGGAATCCAGGCGCTGTTTGCCGCCGGTGATGATCTTGCGGATGCGCAGGCCAGGGCGGCGGCCGGAAAGGGAGGCGGCGACGCCATGCGCGAGGCGGCACATCGTCAGCGTGAGGCTTCGCGGGAGCTCCTCGAGGCGGCGGAGGGCCTGCTGAGCTCGGAAGGTCAGACTCTCAGCCAAACGACGCTCGACCGCGTCGCCGAGACGCTTCGCGCCGCGGCGGTAGATGAGGAGGCGAGGCGGCAGGTCAAAGGAGCGTGCCTCACCCAGGAACTGCACTTCGTCGGGCTCGGGGTCGCGGTTGACGGATTGGCGCCGTCACCGGTCACGGGGCCGCCGGCTGCCGTCAAGGAGAAGCCACGGAGCCGCGGGAGCGACCAGGGCGACACCGAAAAACGCGCTGCGGAGGTCGAACGGGAGGCGGTTCGCCAACGGGAGCAAGCGCTCAAGGCCGCGCGTCGGACCGAAGCCGAGGCCCGTCGCGCCGCCACCCGCGCCGCCAAGGAACTGGCGGCTGCTCAGGCTCGACGGGAAGAAGCCGCCGCCTCACTGGAGGAGGCGGACGCGCTTCTCTCCGCCGCGAGCCAGCGGGCCCAAGAGGCCTCCGCCGAGCTCACGAGCTCCGAACACGCCCTGAGAGATCTGGCTGAGACCTAGACAGGGGCGCGGATCCCGCGCCGGTCACCCTGACGACAGCACGACGCCGTGCCTGGTCACCGTCCTCTCTACGCCGTTCTTCGGCGTGAAGATGACCCGGACCGTGACCTTCGCCGACCCGCCCGCCAGAAGCGCGGCGCCAGCCGGCGTGGGCTTGACGTTCAGCCTCAGGCTGCGTTTGTGCGCGACGCGGACCGAATACCGGCCGGCGGTGAGCTTGTGGCCAGCGAGCTCCAGGACCGTCAGCTTGCCGGGACCGGGCAGGCTCACCCGCAGGCCGAGGGCTCCGCTCGCGGCGGGCTTGACCGCCGCCAGGGTGATGCGGTTGTCGGGAAGCACCGTGTAATTAATCGTGTCGGTGGTCGACAGTCCGTCGGAGCTCGTCGCGGTCACGGCCAGGCTGTGACGGCCCGGGGTCCTGGTCTTCAATGATCCCCCGGATGAAATGTCGTTGCCCAGATCATCAGCCGACGAGCAATCCGAGAGCGCGGATGGGTCGCCCGCCTGAGCGCACGAGAACTTGGGCTTGATCACCGCGCCGTAGGCGTACCGCGCGTGGTTCTTCATCCCGCTGACGGTGACGGTGGGTGGCGGCAGGACGGTAAGCGACTCCGTATCGCCGCTGGTGCTCGACCCCGCCGAGGAGCCGACCGGCCCAGTGTTATTTACGAGCACTCCCACCTGGCTGGACACGAGCGAGACCGACACGGTGCAGCTGGTGAGGGCCTTCAGTGAGCCACCTGTCAGCGAGATCGTCTGCGAGCCAGGGTTCGCCGTGACCACGCTCGACGAGCCACAGGTGCCGTTCTCCCCGTTCGGATCGTC
>JBAPXO010000613.1:0-1540 GCA_049284255.1 Solirubrobacteraceae bacterium
GATCGACGGCCAATGGGTGGACGCGGCGAGCGGAAAGACGTTTGAGACGCTCAACCCGGCGACCGAGGAGAGTCTCGGGTCGGTGGCGCACGGCGCCGCCGAGGATGTTGAGCTGGCCGTGCGCGCGGCTCGTCGGTGCTTTGACGACGAGCGGTCGGAGTGGCGGCGGATGACTCCGTCCGAGCGCGGCAAGGTGATCCATCGGATCGGCGATCTGATCGAGCAGCACGCGGACGAGCTCGCCGCGCTCGAGACGCTCGATAACGGCAAGCCCCTAGCGATCGCCAAGGCGGCGGACGTCGCGTTGGCCGCCGACCTGTTTCATTACATGTCGGGCTGGGCTACGAAGATCGAGGGCAACACGATCCCGATCTCCGCCGTCACGTCGCCCGGGTCGGAGTTCCTCGCTTATACGCGTAAGGAGCCGGTGGGTGTGGTCGGGCAGATCATCCCGTGGAACTTCCCGTTGCTGATGGCGGCCTGGAAGCTCGGCCCGGCGCTAGCGGCCGGCGTGACGGTGGTGCTCAAGCCGGCCGAGCAGACGCCGCTCTCGGCGCTGCGGCTCGGTGAGCTGATGCTGGAGGCCGGGCTGCCCGCGGGCGTGGTCAATATCGTCACTGGGTTCGGGGACGCGGGCGCGGCGCTCGCGGCGCATGACGGCGTCGACAAGGTGGCGTTCACCGGTTCCACCGAGGTCGGTCGGCTGATCGTGAAGGCGGCGGCGGGCAACCTCAAGAAGGTCACGCTGGAGCTGGGTGGCAAGAGTCCGCAGGTGCTCTACAAGGATGCCGACATGGACGTGGCGATCCCTGGCGCCGCGAACGGCATCTTCTTTAACCAGGGCCAGTGCTGTAACGCGGGCTCGCGCCTGTACGTCGAGCGTGACGTGTATGACGAGGTGGTCCAGGGGATCTCCGACGAGGCCAAGAAGATCAAGATCGGCCCGGGTCTCGACGCCAACACCCAGATGGGTCCGCTGATCTCCGCCGAGCAGCACGACAAGGTGCTGGGCTACTTGTCCTCGGGCCTTGACGCCGGCGCCAGCGCTCCAGCGGGCGGCGGACGGGCGGGCGATCGCGGGTACTTCGTGCAGCCGACCGTGCTGACGGACACCACGCCCGACATGAAGGTGGTGCGCGAGGAGATCTTCGGCCCGGTCGTGTGCGCGATTCCGTTCAGCTCCGAGGACGACGACGTCATCCGCAGCGGCAACGACACGAACTACGGTCTCGCGTCGGGGATCTGGACGCGCGACATCAGCAAGGCGTACCGGACCGCCCACCGCCTGCGCGCGGGCACGGTGTGGATCAACTGCTACAGCGTGTTCGACGCCGCGATGCCGTTCGGCGGCTACAAGGAGTCGGGCTGGGGCCGGGAAATGGGCCACAACGCGCTCGATAACTACCTCGAAACCAAGTCAGTCGTCACCCAGCTCGCATAGAGGCGACTGCGCCTGCCGAGCCCGCGTCTCCCGCGCGCGGCTCGGCTGGCCCCACAATTTCAGGCTGATGCTCCAGACGTCACCGCCTCGGTGCAGGTG
>JBAPXO010000614.1:0-4452 GCA_049284255.1 Solirubrobacteraceae bacterium
GCTCAGCGTCCCCGCTCCCTTGAAGTGGAGCCGGTGGACCACCTGGCCAGTGAATCCTCCCGAATGAGGGCCGGCGGCGGTCGCCAGCGTGCCCGCGAAGATCGTCAGCGCCCCCAGCCCAACCAGCGCCCGCACCGACCACACGGTCAGGCGATCGTTGGAGCGCGGACGGGTTCCGGGCTGGTGGACGCTGCGCCATGCCAGGGCAAACGCCACCACCAGGATCAGCAGCGAGAGACTGAAGTGCGCCATGACGAAGCCCGGGGCTAGATGGTTGAGAACCGTGAATCCGCCCAGGACGGCCTGGGCCACGACCCCAAAAGGCAGCAGGACCGCGAGCACGGCCAGATCACGTCGAAATGGCTTACGCGTGAACGCCAGCACGGCGGCGACGACCGTGATCACGCCGACGACGGCGGATACGGCACGGTTGCCGAACTCGATCAGGGCATGCGAGCTGAGCGGCGGGAGCGGCGTGCCGCCGCATTTCGGCCAGTTGGCGCAACCAAGACCCGAGTCGGTCAAGCGCACCGCAGCGCCGGTCGCGACGATCAGGGTCAGCGCTCCCAGCGTCGCATAGGCGACCCACCGGAACTGCTCAGGGGTTACTGCGAGTCGTTTACGCATCGCTCGCATAGGAGAACGGCAACACCGAAACCTGCTCGGCCAGCGTCGGCGCGCTGCGATCGCGCTCAGAGGCGATCAGCTCGTCAGGATTGGGCCACTCGATCCCGACGTCCGGATCGTCGAAGGCAAAGCCGCTCTCGGCCTGCGCGTCATAGAACGTGGAGACTTTGTAGACCACGTCGGCGACATCTGAGAGCACGCAGAACCCATGGCCGAACCCGTCCGGGACATATAGCTGGCGGTGTTCGACGTCATCGAGCACGAACCCCTCCCAATGCCCGAACTGCGGCGATCCTGGGCGGATGTCGACGATCACATCGAAGATCGACCCTCGCCCGCAGCGCACGAGCTTGGCCTGACCGGGCTGGAAGTGCATCCCACGCACGATGTTCCGGCGCGATCGCGAGTGGTTGTCCTGGACAAAGTCATCCTCGATCCCGAACTCAGCGAGTGCTCCGCTCCGGTAGGACTCAAGAAAGAAGCCCCGCTCGTCGCCGTGGACAGCGGGGGCAAGCAGCATGGGGTCTTGGAGCTTGGTCGGAAGCTTCTGCATGGCGAAAGGATCCCCGCAGCCACCTTATCGAGCCCCCAGCGGCGGTGCGCTCATGCCGTGAGTTCGCGAGAGCGCCGAGTCGATTCAGTCGGATGTCGACGTTATTCTCGACGCATGCCTCGCCCGCCGGCCGTTGCTTCGACACGCCCTGAGAGCGGCGACAGCCGGCTCGTAATATGCCTCCCGAGCGACGAGCGCATCATGCGCCTTCCGCCTTCGGGAATGGTCGATCAGCGCTGGATCTACGGCGGAGTGCGGATGATGCACGAGTTGGCTTTCGCCGCCACGCAGGCCGGCGCGCGCGTCGAGTTGCGGGGCTGGATCGACAAGGTCTTCTTCGAGCAGCTGGCAGATGCGACGGGAGTCGTGCCGGAGCTTTACGACGAGGCGAGAGCGCCGACCGTCCAGGACGTGGTCGTTCTTCCTGAAGGGCACGCCGACCCCTTTGCATACGCGACCGCCCTGATCTCCGGGGCTCGGTTCGTGCTGATGACCATGGCTCCGATTGGGTTGATGGGATGGCCGTTTGCCTCGCATTGGGAGCGCGCGTCGCCGTTGACGATTCCTTTCGACGTCGTTAATCGTCCCGAGCATTTTGAGGCCATAGCGGCGATGGGCATCACGATCTGGACGAACTCCGTGGTGATGGATCGCCTGGCCTCTGCCCAGGGTGTCCGCGCGACGTATGTGGGCAATGGCACGCCGATAGCCTTCCCACAGCCGGCTGCGGCCAGGGATGTCGACGTCGTATGGCTACAGGACAACCGTTGGGCCCCATTCGCGCGCGAGCTCGCGCAGGAGCTGTCATGTTCGGTGGAGGCGATCGTGTCCACCGACAATGCTGACATGCTCCGCCACTTCGGCCGCGCGAGAGTTCTGCTCTACCCGGCGCGAATCGAAGGCGAGTCACGCGTCACTCGCGAAGCGCGCGCGATGGGCTGCGTGCCGGTCGCGACCCGCGGCAATCCGCTCGCCACGCGCCTGGAGGACAGCAACGGTGTGGTTCCCGTCGACCGTCGCGAAGAGATGCCCAACGCGATCACAGAGCTGCTTGCGGACCCGCAGCGCCTGGCAACGTTGTCTGAGCGCGCCATGGCGACCGTCCTCACCGAGATCGCCTGGGAGCCCTTCGTCCAGCGGGTGGCGAGCGGAATCGAGGATCTCCCCCAGCCCGGCCCCGCCGCCGGCGCGTGGAACGCTGTCGGCGCCGGCATTCGTGAGCGCCTCGAGCAGCTGGAGCCCGCAACAGCTCGCAATGCCGAGCTCGAGGCCGAGCTCGAGAGAGTCCGCGGGCGCAACGTCGAACTAGAAATCGAACTGAAGTGGATGCGAGATCGGCGCGATCAACTCGAGCGTAACTTTCAGACTCTGCGAGACCGGCGCAGCGTCAGATTCGCTCTCGCGGCCTCAGACGCAATCCGTCGCCGAGATTGAGCGTCAACCGGGGCTTGGCCGGAGCGCGGCATGCCCTTCCTGAAAGGATTTGTCTCGTAGGCACATCGCACGCCAGACCGCGTCGATCTGCTCCTCCCATCGATACTTCCCAACCGCACTGAGTCCGGCTGCAGCGATACGACTACGCAACTCCACATCTTCGACTAGCCGAGCGAGCCGATCCGCCGTCGGGGTCGGCAGCGGCGGGGTCAGGAGGCAGTTTTCGTTATCGCGGAGCAACCATTCGGTCGCGGGGTTCAGGTTGGAGACCGTGGCCATGCCGGATGCCATGAACTCCAGAGGCTGATAGCTCGGATGCTTGGTGTGCATGAATACCAGGCCGATGTCGCAGCTGCGATAGAGGGCCGCCACCTCGTCGAGCGAGCCGAGGACTCCGAGATTCCGAACCTCGCCGGCCAGCCCAAATTGGGCAGGATTCCAGTTCTCACCGGCGCAGACGATGTCGACTCGATCGCCGAACCTGCGTTTGAGAATCGCGAGTGCCGCTATGCCGAGGCCGAACGCGTTGCGCGGTGTCTTGGGCCGACCGTAGAAAAAGACTCGCACCGGCGCGCCCGGGTCTCTCGGCTCTGAGTTGGGGTGGTAGCGATGCAGGTCCACAGCTGGCACGAACGAGACAGCTGGATTGCCGTACGAGCGGTAGACATCGGCCAACCCAGGGGTGTTGACGATGCCCGGAAAGCCAAACCGGTAGGAATGCTCGACCATCGCCGAGGCTGCCCCAGCGGCATAGAACTGCTGTTCGTTGTCCTGGACGAAGTAGAACTTTGCTCGGGTGTTGCGAAGGTGCAGCAGCGGGAACGCGCTGGTCCACAGCGTCGCGATCGCGGCGTCGACGGGCGGCATTCGGGCCGGCGAAAAGTCTGCGGCCGAGGTGAATCGGCTAGGTGCCAGGGCGGGGAAGGCGCTGGCGATCTTGCTCGCCATCGGCCGGACTCGGTCGGGCCCCACGTCATAGCAGTGAAACCAGTTCTCGACTCCGTGAACCTGGGCGAAGCGGTCGGCAAAGCGAAGCAGGGTGTGGGTCCCGCCGAAGTAGACGTGGTGAAAGAAAGGCAGATACCAGAGCACGCTCCGGATCTCTCTCGGTCCCGAATCCAGATAGCGCTCGATCAACGCCGCGTTGTCGGCCACCGCTTGGTCATCGATGTCGAAGGCACCGGAGAGCGCCAGCCGATCGGACTCGCTCAGGAGCGGCTCATCGTCGGCAATGTTCTGGCGCCGGCGTCGCGCGCGGAAATAGGCATAACCCACTTCAGTCGGGCCCTTCCTGAGGGTCCGGTAGATGTGCCAAAGCCGGACGCGGTTAAGGCGCCCCGCCATCGGCCCCGCGGGCACACTCATCCCTCCTCGCTCTCGGCCGCGCGAACTGAACAGCCGGACCGGCTCAGCGTGTGGTTGGGGTTGTAGAAGGAATCACCAAAGGTCCGAAACGCGCCGTAGCTCTACTCCGATCGTACGAACTCGCCTGGGTCAACGTCGGTGTCGCGAGATCGAGGCTCCTCACGATGACCACTGCATGGGATGGGGAGTGGGCTCGGAACGCGTGCAAAACGGCTCGGGCGCTCCACCGCAAAGCGGTCCTGCGCCTCGCTTGAGCGTCCTACAGCCAGCTCCGCAGCTACTCTGGCCGTTGCCATGACCGCTGCCTCCAAGCCTCCCCGCTGGCGTCCTCGGCTCCTTCCCACTTCCCGGTGGGCCCGGGCGTCGCTCCTCCTCTTGATCCTGTTCACCCTTCTGCGGAGCGTCCTGTGGGCCTCGGTGCAGCCTGCCTGGCTGGCCCCGGACGAGGACTACCACTGGCTCTACATCAACTA
>JBAPXO010000615.1:0-5211 GCA_049284255.1 Solirubrobacteraceae bacterium
GGCCACGGTGTGCCCCACGCAGTAGTGCGGTCCCGCTCCGAACGCGAGATGCTTGTTCGGCTTACGGCGCAGGTCAAACGTGAGCGAGTCGGGGAACACCTCTTCATCGCGGTTGGCCGCGCCAAGCCAGACGACCACCGCGTCACCGGCCTTGATCTGCGTACCGTGCACCACCGTGTCGTGTACCGCGTAGCGCATGAAATGACTGACCGGCGAGGCGAGGCGAAGGGCTTCCTCCACGGCCGTGGGCGTGACGCTCAGGTCCGCTGCCCACGTGCTGAGCAGGCCGTCTTCGGCGTGCTCGGCCATCACGTAATTCGGCGAGTGCGGCGTGGTCACGACCGCTCCGAGCAGCACGCTGTAGCAGTTGGACATGATCTCGCCGGGCGTCATGGTCCGCCCGTCGAACTCGGTGCTGATCAGCACGCTGATCAGGTCGTCGCCAAGGTTCCTGCGGCGGTCACGGTAAATGTCCTGAAAGTAGGCGAACAGCTCCCGGTGTGCCATCTCGAGGGTGGCCTGGGTTCCGCCCGGCTCTGCGTATTCCGTGTCGTCGGGCGCAATCGAGGCGATCAGCAGGTGGCCGAGTCGCGGCCAGTCTGCCCGCGGCAGCCCCATCGTCTCGCCCCCGATCGCCACCGGAAGAGCCAGCATCGCCTCGGAGAAGTCGAACGTCCCGCCGTCGGCGAGCGGTGAGATCATCTCGAGCACGAGATCACGGAGCATGTCGCTCTGCCGCTCGATCGCCTTGATCGCGAGCGCCTTCTGCAGGCGAGAGCGCATGGCCGTGTGCCGGGGCGGATCGGTCGCCGCGATCTGGCGCCCGCCCGCGGGATCCTCGGCGCCGAGCAGGTTCAGCAGCGTGCCGCGCTCCGAGGTGAAGGTCGCTGTGTTGTGCAGTACCTCGTTGGCGTCGTGGTACTTGAGCACTGACCAGAAACCGCGCTTGTCATCCACCTGACGCCAGGTGAGGTGGTCGAGGTCCCGCAGCTCGTCCCACGCGCCTCGGTAGTCGCCTTCGCTGTAGAGCAGTGCGTCGGACAGGTCGTGTGCACCCGGCGCCACGGGGCAGCCCGCGGCGTCCTGGGCGCTACTGGACAGGTGCATCCGCAGCCTCCTCCAGCGAGCCGTCGCCACGCTGCTGGCGCAGCTCCTCGGCTAGATCGGCGATGGTCGGCCGCAGGTACAAAGTCCGGGCCGGCAAGCTGATGTTGAACTCCTGCTGTAGCGTGACGAGCAGCTCAGCGGCCAGCAGCGAATGGCCGCCGAGCTCGAAGAAGTTGTCCTGCACGCCCACCGGCTCGACGTCAAGCGCATCGCTCCAGATCGCGGCGAGGCGATGCTCGACCGGATCGCCCGGCAGCACGTAGTCGTTCCACACGTTCCGCGGGATCTTGGCGGCCGGGAGCGCCGACCGGTCTACCTTGCCGTTGGGGTTAAGCGGGATTTCGGGGCGGACGATGATGGCCCACGGGACCAGGTGGGCCGGGACGGTCGTGCGCAGCCGCTCGCGGAGCGTGGCGCTGAAGGCCGTCCACTGGTCTTGGCTCAGGTCGCCTACGGCCACGTAAGCGATCAGCTTGACGTCGCCGGCGCCATCGGTCTGGGTGAGCGCGGCCGCCTGCTGCACGCCCGGATGGCGGAGCAGTTCCATCTCCACCGTGCTCGGCTCGACTCGGTAGCCGCGGATCTTCACCTGTCGATCTGACCGGCCGAGAAAGTCGAGTGTGCTGTCCTCGGCCCAGCGCACGAGATCCCCGGTACGGTACATCCGGCCGCCAGGGCGGGCGGGATCGATGTCCGCCACGAACCTCTCGGCGGTCGAGCCGGGCTTGTTCAGGTAGCCGAGGGCCACGCCCGCGCCGCCGACCCAGAGCTCGCCGACCACGCCGTCCGGCACTGGCCGCATGTCGTCGCCGAGTACCGCGACCGTGGTCTCGTCGATCGGCACGCCGATCGGGACGCGTGGGGCCGTGCCGCTGATGCGGGATGTCCAGCAGGTGGTGAAGGTCGTGTTCTCGGTGGGCCCGTAGCCGTTGGTGAAGATCAGCTGCGGGTGCGCGGCGAGCACTCGCTCCACGTGCGACGGCGACAAGACGTCACCGCCGGCGAGCAGGTGACGTATGGTCCCGAGACCTTCGAGATGGTCGGTCACGAGCTTGTGGAACAGGCCCGCCGTGAGCCAGAGGACGGTCACCGCCTCGGTCCGGATCGTCTCGACCAGCTCGGCCAGGTCCGCGTGCCCCGGCGGCGCGATGGCCAGACGGCAGCCGCGGACCAGGGGCATCCAGATCTCGAAGGTGGAGACGTCGAAGCCGACCCGAGTGAACTGCAGGAAGACGTCGTCGTCGCGAACCTGCATCCACGACTGGTCGTGCACCAGCCGCGCGATGGCCCGGTGGGACACCACGACGCCCTTGGGCTCTCCGGTCGACCCCGACGTGTAGCACACATAGGCGGGGCTGTCCGGGGTGACGCTGGCCGACCGCATTCCCGCTGAGGTCGCGGGACCGGTCTCGTCTCCCATGGACAGCACCTGGGCGACGTCCGGCGCCTGGTCGCTGGTTCCCTGACCGGTCACGGCGAAGTTCGCCGCCGCGTCGCGCGTGATGCGGGCCCGCTGGGCGGCGGGCTCGGCCGGATCGAGATACAAGTAAGCACCGCCCGCCTTGAGTATCGCGGTCAGCGCGACGATGAGCTCAGGCGAGCGCTCAAGCACCACGGCGACGACGGCGCCGCCGCCTACTCCGGCCGCGCGAAGGCGCTGCGCCAGTTCATCCGCCTGGTCGTCGAGCTGGCGGTAGGTAAGGGTGTTTGCGCCATGGCTAACGGCGATCCGTTCCGGCGTGCGAGCGGCCTGCTCGGCTACCAGTTCGTGTATGCATCGCATCACAGATCCCCATCAAACCCGGGCGCTTCGCGGGCGCAAATCCGTCCAGCTTTTCTCGATGTAATCCAGGCAGGCTTGGCGGGTGTCGGCCTCGTGCACGATCCGCCAGCCCGGCGGGACGGGGAGCTTGCCCGGCCACAGGGAGTACTGCTCCTCGTCATTGACAAGTACCGAGAAGGTCCCGTTTGGATCGTCGAATGGATTCACCGAAGAATTCCTTTCCGCAGAGACACGATTAACCTACGGCTATTCGATACGGACGTCTTGTCCCCTGAAGGGTGGACAGGTAATTCACGAGAGCGCGGCGATCCGCGCGTCTTCGCGCAGCACCCGTTCGACGAGGGAAAGCCCGGCCGCGAGCTCGCTGGCGGTGCCGCCGAATCCGAGCCGTGCGTAGCCGCGGAACGCCGTGCCGAAGCACTCCCCCGGCACCAGCAGCACCCGGTGCTCCTCGGCGAGCCGACGGCAGGACCGCGTGACATCGGGCTGGCCGGGAAATTCCACCAAGGCGGTCACGCCACCGTCAGGCGGGCTGATCCGCACCAGCTCAGGCACCGTCTCGGCCCACTCAAGCAGCACCCGGCGATTGGCGGTCGCGTGTTCCCGCTGCAGCGCGACGATCCGGTCCGCGTTCCGTACCGCCCGCTCCGCGAAGAACTCGAGCACGGGCGACACGTACAGCGCGATGTAGTCGCGGAGCAGTGCCATCCTGGCCAGCAGATCCGGCGGGGCCAGGCACCAGCCCACCCGCATGCCAGCCAGCCCGTAGCTCTTCGAGAGCGTGCCGAACGACAGGCACTTGTCGTACCAGCTGTGTGGCAGCGGTAGCGGGTCGGCGGTGTAGGTCATCTCACCGAACGCGTTGTCCCAAACCAGCCAGGCACCCGCCTCGGCCGCGATACGGACCAGCTCCCGTTGCTGTTCGGGGCTGATGGACACGCCGGTTGGGTTGTGCGGGAAGTTCACCACGATCATCCGCGGACGGGATGCCGCCAGTTCGGCCAGGCGCGGCAGGTCGGCCGCGAACCCTTGCCCGGCAAGCAGCGGCCAGCGGGTAATCTTGCAGCCCAGCGCCCGGGCGATGTCGCGCAGCTGCTGGTAGGCCGGATCGACCACGATCACCTCGTCGCCCGGTTGCAGCAGCACGTGCATGACCAGGTAGATCGCCTCGCTGGAACCGTGCGTGACCATGACCGGGTCGACGTCGCCGCCCGTCCAGCGGTCGGCAAGCGCGGCCCGCAGCCCGGGGCCACCGTAGCTTTCGCTGTCGTGGAAGACCAGCGAATCCAGTTCCGACAGCTCGAAGCCGCAGATATCGCGCAGCTCGGCCATGGACACGTCCCGGACTCCGCTGCTCCCGATGTCGTAGTCAACGTTGTGGTAATAGCTGCGCATCCAGGCTTCGAGTTCCGCAACGGCGAGATCCATACCAAGCGACGCTACCGGCGGCCAGCCGACACGGCTATCACTCTTTCACGTGACATCACCACCGCGGCCGTCGACGGTAGCCTTACTCATTGGTTATTCCCAAACGTTCCATTCGGAATTTTGGATATCGGCGTTAGCGGGATTGAGCGCAGCCTATTCCTGCGATGTGCGAGGAGGAGCCGGCCATGCATCAGATGCGACTGACCGATGAGGAAATCGGGGCGATCCTGCCCCTGATAGACGAGATCTGCGCGGAGTACCGCAGCGTGGAGGACCAGCGACTGATCGGCCTAGCGCCGGTGCTCGCGCATGAGCTGCCGCGGACGCTGCGACTGTTCCTTGAGCGGTTCCGGCTGGAGGAGCCGTCGGCGGTGTGCGTGGTGTCCGGCTTCCCCGTGCTGGACGACGAGATCGGGCCCACCCCAGCGCACTGGAACCTGGCCGGAGAAAACCTGATGACGCTGCGCCAGGAGGTGTTCCTGCTGCTGTGCTCGGTGCTGCTTGGTGACCTGTTCGCCTGGGCGACCCAGCAAGACGGGCGCGTCATGCACGATGTGCTGCCGATCAAGGCGCACCGTGATGAGCAGCTCGGTACCGGCAGCGAGATGCTGCTGTGGTGGCACACCGAGGACACGTTCAGCCCGTTCAAGGGCGACTACGTGGCGCTCATGTGCCTGCGCAACCCCGATGAGGTGGTCACGACGTTCTGCGACGCCGACGCGATCGACTGGGACACCGTGGACGTGAACCTGCTGTTCGAGGACGAATACCCCGTCCGCCCCGACGATTCCCACCTGCCCAGGATCGGAGTGGGCGGCCGGCAGACCACCGACCCGATCACCGAACGACTCGTCCAAGAGTGCAGCCGCCGCATCATGGATCAGTACGAGAAC
>JBAPXO010000616.1:0-1836 GCA_049284255.1 Solirubrobacteraceae bacterium
CATCGCCGAAGGATTGCTCTCGAGCTGTTCCAGTGCCTCGTGCAGTTTCTCCAGCGGTTCGACGGAGGTAATCAGGTCCGCGAGCGGCAGTCGCCCGCTGACCACGAGAGCGATCGCGTTTTCGTAGTCCTCTGGTTCATAGACTCGTGCTCCCACGATCTCAAGCTCCTTCCAGAACACGTCGTGCAAGTTGACCGCCGGCGGCGACGAGAAAATGGCCACGACGACCACCCGGCCCCGAAGGCCAGCCAGCCTGGTCATCGTCGTGGCGCCCGCGGCTGAGCCAGAAACCTCGAAGACGACGTCGGCTCCGGCGCCGGCCGTGATGTCCTCGATCGCCTGCGCGACGTCGGTCTGGCCTGGATCGATAACCGTGAGCCCGAGTTGCCTGGCGAAGGCGAGCCGGCTGGTGTTGACTTCGCTGAGAATGACCTGGGCGCCCCGCGTGCGGGCGACGAGGCTGATCAGCACGCCGATTGGTCCGCCGCCGATGACGACGACGGTTTCCCCCGCCGCTACCCGGGCGCGGCGCACGTCGTGGCAGGCGACGGCGAGCGGCTCGGTGAGCGCGGCGATCTTGAGGTCAATGTCGGGCGGTAGCCGGTGGACGGTGAACGCGGGGACGGTCCACGAATTCTGGAAGGCCCCGGGGGTGTCGATCCCGAGGAACCGCAGGTTCCTTGAGATGTGGCTAACGCCTTTGTCCGCGGCGGTTTCGCCGCGACTGTCCAGCGGCCGGACGACGACCTTATCTCCAGGCGCGAGTCCAGTCACTTCCGCGCCGAGCTCGGCGACGGTTCCGGACATCTCGTGCCCGATGACCTGGGGCGGATGCAAGCGATGATCCATTGATCCGTGGGCAATGTGCAGATCGGTCCCGCAGAGCCCGCAGTAGGCGACGTCGAGGCGAACTTCGCCCTCCCCGGGTGGCAGGGCGGTGCCGCTGCCGACCACGAATTGCCCGGGGCCCTGGTAATACACAGCTTTCACGGTGTGCTCCTGCCTGGAGGTTTCTTGCGCGAGCGCGGCTCGCGGGAGGAGTGCCGGCTGAGCTCACCGCTAGCGAGCATCATCTCGAGCCAGCGCTCATTGTCAGCGAGGTGGATGAGGTCGGCCGCACTTGCGCGTTCGGAGTCTCCGGCTCGCAACGCGGCATAGATGTCGTGGTGGCGCTGCTTGGTGACCTCCACGGCGCCCCGTTCGGTTACGCTCCGCCAGAGCCTGGCGCGCATCATGCCGCCAGACAGGTTCTGGATGAGCGAGGTAAGCGTCGCGTTGCCTGCCGCGCCATTGATGACCCGGTGGAAGTCGTTGTCAGCGTCGATGAACGCCTGCGTCTTGTCGGCCCGATCCATCCGTTCGAGGATGCCGGCAAGCTCGGCGAAGTCCGCCTCCGTGAGCCTGCTAGCCGCCAGCCCCGTGGCAAAGGGTTCCAGAATCCGCCGCACCTGGTACGCCTCGAACAGGGTCTTGCCGTCCAGCAGCTCGCTGACGAAACCCATCCCGGTCATCAACAGGTCCGCGTCGAGGCTCGTCACATAGGTCCCGTCACCCACCCTCGTATCGAGCACTCCGATGAGCGCCAGGGCTCGGACGGCTTCGCGCCGCGAGTTGCGGGACAGCCCGAGTTTCTGGGCTAGGACGGCTTCAGGCGGCAGCTTCGACCCGGCCTGGAACTCGCCGGTCAGGATCAGGTCCTTGATCTTGGCCATCGCCCGATCCGTGAGTGCCGGGGTTACGTTTTCCTTTTGACCGTCACGTTGCACTGGCGGGCACCTCCAGACGATAGATCCGGCAGGCGTTCGAGCCAAGAAGCGCGTCTGCGGAGTCCGGCAC
>JBAPXO010000617.1:0-7470 GCA_049284255.1 Solirubrobacteraceae bacterium
GGCCGGGACCGGGCGGGCGGGGATCGGGCGCGGGTGGCACCGGCGGGGCGGGTCCTGGTACCCCCGGACCACCGGGCAGACCACCGGTAATGGCGGGGCTCGGCGTAGGCAGCGTGGCAAGTGTCATCGAGGCCATGGTTACCCAGCCTCGCCCCGGCCAACGCGTGAAACCTGGGCCGTTTACGCGCCGACCGCGCTCGGGTAACTGAGAGACCGTGCGCATCCTGGTCGTCACCACGGAACCGATCTCCGCCCAGCAGCTCCGCGACGCGCTGCCCGAGAGTGCCGATCCTGCCGACTCCGAGATCATGGTGGTCGCCCCCGCCGTACAGGAGAGCGCGCTGCGTTTCTGGTTCTCAGACGCCGATGACGCGATCGCCCGGGCCGATGAGGTACGCCGCGAGAGCCTGGAGGCGCTGGGTGAGGACGGAGTTCGAGCCAGCGCCGACACCGGCGAGAGCGATCCGGTGACGGCGGTCGAGGACGCGCTGAAGACCTTTGCCGCCGATCGGATCGTCGTCTTCACCCACGCCGGCGAGGAGCAGCGCTACCGGGAGGACGTCGACGAGGACGAACTCGAGCGGCGCTTCGGGATCCCGGTCTCAGGCGCCACCGTGTCGGACCCCTCAAGCTGAGCCAAGCCTCTTGCCGAGCTCCAGGGCGTTGGCCGGGGCGAAGCCGTTCCAGTCGTTGTTGAAGTAGGCGTACACCGCCTCGCGGCGGCGCCACTGGGCGATCCGCCGCGCCCAGGTCGCGATCTCGGTCGCCGAGTAGTTGCCGTTGCGCCCCCGTGAGCCGTAGTGAAAGCGCACGAAGCGCCACGGCGCCGTCGCCTCATAGGACTGAAACGGCCGCTCGGGATGGTCGCCGATCGTCAGCGCCACCGAACGTTCGCGCAGAGCCCGGAACACGGGGGGCACAAACCAGCTCTCGTGGCGAAACTCGATCGTATGCATGCCATCGGGGAGCGCGTCGAGCCAGGAGTGCAGCCGTCGGTCATCGCGGTGGAAGTTGGCGGGCAGCTGCCACAGCACCGGGCCGAGTTTGCCCGCCTCGATCAGCGGCTCGATCGGCTCATAGAAGCGCCTTATCCCCTCCGTCAGGTCGGTGAGTCGCTTGATGTGGGTCAGGTAGCGACTGGCCTTGACCGAGAAGGTGAAATGCTCGGGCGTCTGGGCCGCCCAGGCGGCGACGGCCTCGCGGCGGGGCAGCCGGTAGAAGGTGTTGTTGACCTCGACGGTGGCAAAGCGCTGGGCATAGAGCTCCAGCCACAGGCGCTGCGGCCCGCGCTGGGGGTACAGGCGCCCGCGCCAGTCCGCGTAGTTCCAGCCCGAACACCCGATATAGATCGGCTTCACGCCACCGCCTGGGTTCGGTCCGGCTGTGCGTGCTGCTGCCGGGACAGGGGTAGCGGATCGAAGTGAGCCTGTTTGACGAGCAACCTTTCGCGCCGGTACCCGATCGGCCGACGCTGAAATCGCTGCGCGAGGCGATCCCCGAGTGCCGAGCCTGCGAGCTGTGGGCCGATGCCACCCAGGCGGTCATGGGCGAGGGACGTATCCGAGCTCGGCTGATGCTCGTCGGCGAGCAGCCCGGCGACCGCGAGGACATAGAGGGCCACCCGTTTGTCGGACCCGCCGGCAAGGTGCTTGACCGGGCGTTGGAGCAGGCCGGGATCGGCCGTGATGACGCCTACGTGTCGAACGTCGTCAAGCACTTTCGCTACAAGCTGCGGGGTAAGCGGCGAATCCACCAGACGCCCGAACGCGTCCACGTAGCCGCGTGCCGCCCGTGGCTGGAGGCCGAGCTCGCCGTGGTCAGGCCTCAGGCGCTGGTGCTCCTAGGCGCGACCGCCGCCCAGGCCCTGCTGGGATCCCACATCCGGATCGGGAAGGATCGCGGACGTCCGCAGGACTCCGATCTGGCCGAACTGGTGACACTCACGGCGCACCCCTCCTCGATCCTCCGTGCCCAAGACGATCCGGCGCGGGAGGAGGCGATGGGCCAGCTCGTCGCCGATCTGACCTCGGTCGGCCGCTGGATGGCCGACCGCCGCGCCAAGGCCGCGGGTTAGGTTCTGCCCGATCTGCCCCGATGTGGCCGTTAGGGGATTACAATCGCCCTCCGACTTGCGGGGAAGTTAGATGACGATCGAACAACAAAGAGACACCCCAGCCGATCTCGAGGTTGAGGCGCGAACCGATTTCCAGGCTGACGGGCAGCCCGATCTTCAGGCTGACGGGCAGCCCGATCTTCAGGCTGAGCTGCTGCGCGCTCCGGCCGGGCACCGCTCGCTCGAGATCTCCAACGCGCTTGCGCGCCTTCACAAGCACTTCGTCGGGCGCGGGCCCACCAACACCCGCACGACCATCGACGGCGACCTCGTCGTCTGTCTGCTCGAGGGGGGCTACACCCGCGCCGAGCAGACCCTCGAGGCCAATGACAACGAGGATCTCGTAGCCGCCGGCCGTCTCGGCCTTCAGGATGCGATGCGCCAGGGCATGATCGAGGCCGTCCAGGAGATCCTCGGCCGTCGCGTGCATTCCTTCATGAGCGCCAATGACCTCCATCGGAACCTTCAGGTGGAGGTCTTCGTGCTCGAGTCGCCGGCGCCCGATCAAAACGGGCGCCCAACTGACTGACGAGTAGGTTGCCGTGCCGTAGGTATGATGGTCGCGGCTCCGGTAGGGGATATCTCGTATCAGGGGCACATCGTTTGGCGCGATGGGAGGCTTCCGGCGCTCTGCTGTCGGCGCAAACCGTCGTACAGGCTTTCTTGTACGGAGGATGCGCATGCCAGATGAAGACCTGACGCAATGGCCCTACGAGCCCACGTCGTGATGCCGGGTGTCGCCCAGGTCGCGGGCGTCGACACAGACGAGCTGTTCCGCCGCCAGCGCGACGATCCGAATCCCGTCGTCCTCGAGGAGCTTGTGCGGCGTTTCGAGCCGCTCGCGCGGAGCGTCGCCCGCCGCTATCACTCGCGCGGCGAGCCGCTGGACGATCTCATCCAGGTGGCCAACGTCGGGCTGCTCAAGGCCATCTCGCGCTTTGACCCCGACCGAGGGTTTGCCTTCACCAGTTACGCCACCCCGACGATGCTCGGTGAGCTAAAGCGCTACTTCCGCGACAGCGGCTGGGCAGTTCACGTGCCGCGAGGCGTCAAGGAGCGGGCGGTGGAGCTGGCGGCGGCCACCGACGAGCTCTCTTCGCGCCTCGGCAGGTCCCCCTCGCTGTCAGAGCTTGCCGAGGCGCTGGGAACGAGCGAGGAGCAGACGCTCGACGCGATCGAGGCTTATCACGCCCGCCACGCCGCGCCGCTCGACCAGGGGCCCGACGACGATGAGTCCGCCTCGCTGAGTCCGGCTCAGATGCTCGGGGCCGAGGACGAGCGCCTGGAGCAGGCCGAATATCTCAGCGTTATCGCCCGGGGGGTCGAGACGCTCTCGGAATCAGACCGGATGATCCTTTACCTGCGGTTCGGCCGTGATCTGACTCAGTCGGAGATCGCGCGGCAGATCGGGACGTCGCAGATGCAGGTCTCGCGTCTGCTGCGGGCGGCGATCGAGAAGATCCGCCGCATCAGCGGCGAAGCCGACGACGATCGCTGAACCTCAGGACTTGGCGCCGTCGACGGCCCGCTGGAGCTGAGTCTTGTTCATCTTCGAGCGGCCGTCGATGTTGAGCTTCTTCGCCTCCGCGTAGAGCTGGTCGCGCGTGCGGCCCTTGGGTCGATTGGTGCCCGAGCGCTGGCCGCCGCGCTGGCCCGAGGACAAGTCCCGCGTCGAGGTGCGCGACGCTCTCTGCGATTCCCCGGAGCGGGCCTTCTCCTTATTGACCGTCCGAGCGGCGATCTCCTCGGCCCGGCTGTTGCTGGCGCCCTGGTCGCGCTCTGATTCCTTGATGTGCTCGTACTGGCGGGCCCGCTTACTACCGGGTTTGACGCCGCGTGGTGGCATGGTCGTTCCTCCGCGTTTGCCTGCGTCGAGAGGCCTACCCCGGCCGCGCGGGTGCAAACGCGTGGACGCCCCGAAGGCGGAGGCCGAACGTCAGGTGTCGGCGACGATCGTGGGAGTGCCGAGCGGGATGTGCGCGAGCAGCCACCGCCCCTCAGCCAGCGTCAGACGCATGCAGCCGTGGCTGACTGGATGGCCGATGCTCGAGGTCTCAGGGGTGGAGTGGATGGCGATCCGGTTGCCTCCGCCCCAGCCCTGGATGGCGTGCGGCGCCTTCGCCGACAGCGCGAGGATGCAGCAGCCGTATGGACCACTCGGATCCCCGGTGGTCAGGCGATCGGTAACCGCAAAGCGTCCCGTCGGCGTGGGGGCCGAGGGGGCGCCGATGGCGACCGTGTAGTGCTCCACCGCCTTGCCGAAGTGCAGCACGGTCACCTGCCGCGCTGCCAGCGACACCTTGATCTGCCAGTTGACGCGGCTGAGCGAGGCTGCCGAGGCCGAGATCCATCCCAGGTGGTTGTTGCCGGCCTGAGGACTCACGACCCCCAGCCAGCGACCGGACAGCCGAGCCACCCAGAGCAGCTGCGGGGAGCCGAACTGGGTGTGTGTCCCGAGCTTGGCGTACACATGGCCGCCCGGCGATGAGCGCAAGGGCGTGCTGTGCGAGATGAGCGCTACGAGCGCGCCCTTGCCGGGTGGCAACAGCAGATTGGGGCTCGACGGGGCCTTGCTGGTCGCTACCGGCGTGAAGTGCGAGACCGCGGTGGGAGTCGTGTTGGCGGTCGCTCCGCCCCCGCTCAGTGACAGGCCGATCACGATCGGGATGGCCGGGATCAGCACGGCCACTACAGCCAGGACCGCCCAGCTACGGGAGCGGCGCGGTTTCGGGTCTGGATCGGCCACGTCTGCACGGATTGTCGCACCCTTGGATCGGCGTGCGGCCGATCGCCCCGCCCGGCCCCGCTGGCCGGCCGTTGCCCGCGTTGGCAGTTCTTAAACCTGTAAGGGCCGCTGACTAGGCTTGACGACATGTTCAGATTAAGAGCCAAGAGCGAGATGATCGCCCCCGACCGGGCCCTGCCCGGCCGCGAGCAGGAGCTGCCCGTCGCCCCCCGTCACGCCGTTCTCGGTACACCGATGAAGCCGCCGTTCCCCGAGGGCTACGAGCACATCGTGGTCGGGATGGGTTGCTTCTGGGGTGCGGAGCGCGCGTTCTGGGAGGCACCCGGCGTCTACACCACGGCCGTCGGCTACGCCGGCGGCTATACGCCTAACCCGACCTACCACGAGACCTGCAGCGGACGCACCGGCCACACCGAGGCGGTGCTCGTCGTATTTGATCCCGCCAAGACCTCCTACGAGGAGATGCTGCGCCTGTTCTGGGAGAACCACGACCCCACCCAGGGCATGCGCCAGGGCAACGACCTCGGTACCCAGTACCGCTCCGCGATCCTGTGGGACACCGAGGAGCACCGACAGGCCGCCCAGGCGTCACGCGATGCCTACAACGAGCGCCTAGGGGCCAAGGGCTATCCCGGGATAACCACCGAGATCGCCCACGAGGACCGGTTCTACTACGCCGAGGATTATCACCAGCAGTACCTCCACAAGAACCCGTGGGGGTACTGCGGACACGGCGGCACCGGGATCAGCTGCCCGGTCGGACTCGGCGCTTCAACCGCGCCCGCCCACACCGGCGCCAAGTAGGACTCTGACACCACGGCCGGGCTGAAGCCCGGCCGCCCGGCGGCCTACCCGCCGGCGACCGCCGGCAGGATCGTGACCTCATCCCCGTCGGAGACCTGGGTATCGAGACCGTCGAGGAAGCGAATGTCCTCGCCATCGACGTAGACGTTGACGAAGCGGCGCAGGCCGCCGTCCTCGGCGATCCGGCTGCGCAGCTCGCCGAAGCGCTCGTACAGCGAATCCAGCACCTCGCCGACGGTGTCCCCGTCGACGGTCGCCTGTGCTTCTCCTTCGGTGGCGGCCCGCAGCTGGGTGGGGATCTTGACGCTGACCGGCATGGCCCGCATCTTATGCGAGCGCGCCGACGCGCTGACCGGCGAGCTCGAAGGACTCAACGGTCGGGTCGATCTGCCATGTCTCGAAGCTGCCCCGCACCGCGTCAAGGGTTTTGAGTCCCTCGCCGGTGATGTAGGCGACGACGCGCTCATCGGGGTCGATGTCGCCGCGCTGCGCGAGCTTGGCGAGGACGGCGGTGGTGACCCCGCCGGCCGTCTCGGTGAAGATGCCCGTCGTCTGGGCCAGCAGCTTGATGCCCTCACGGATCTCATCGTCGGTCACCGAATCGACGCCGCCACCGGTGCGGCGAGCGAGGTCGAGGGCGTACGGCCCGTCGGCGGGATTGCCGATCGCCAGCGACTTGGCGATCGTGTCGGGCTTGACCGGACGGCAGAAGTCCTGACCTTCGGCGAACGCGCTGGCCACGGGAGAGCACCCGGTCGCCTGCGCCCCGTTGAAGGTGGGAAGCTCGCCCTCGAGCAGCCCAACGTCGATCCACTCCTGAAAGCCGCGGGCGATCTTCGTGAACAGCGACCCGGAGGCGATTGGGCTGACGACGCGGTCGGGAAGCTCGAACCCGAGCTGCTCGGCGGTCTCGAACGCCAGGGTCTTCGAGCCCTCGGCGTAGTAGGGGCGCATGTTGATGTTCACGAACGCCCACTCGTGCTCACCTGAGAGCTCGGTGCAGAGGCGATTGACGTCGTCGTAGTTGCCGCGCACGGCAACCAGGTTGGTCCCGTAGACGCCGGTGGCCAGAATTTTCTGCTCCTCCAGATCGGAGGGAATGAAGACGTAGGACTCCAGTCCCGCCGCCGCCGCGTGGGCGGCCACGGCGTTGGCGAGGTTGCCGGTCGAGGCACACGCGATCGTCTCGAAGCCCAGCTCACGGGCCCGGGCGAGCGCCACCGACACCACGCGATCCTTGAAGGAGTGGGTCGGGTTGGCGGCGTCGTTCTTGATCCAGACCTCCTTGAGGCCGAGGCGCTCGGCCAGCCGGTCGGCGCGCAGCAACGGCGTCCAGCCCGCTGGCAGCGTTCCCTTGGGTGGCGAGGACACGGGGAGGAAGTCGCCGTAGCGCCACAGCGAGTGCGGGCCGGCTTGGATGCGGCGCCTCAGGGCGTCGGGATCGGCGTCCTGAAGTGACTGATAGGCGACCTCGAGCGGGCCGAAGCAGCGTTCGCAGACGTAGCTAGCGTCGAGCTCGTAGGTGGTCTGACATTCCTTGCAGCGAAGAGACTCTGGCGGCATATGTGAAAAAACCTCCGCCGGGGTCTGTGGTCGGAGGTCTCGGGTGAGCCGCCCTGCCACATCTCCCAGGCCTTTGTAGTTGGAGCCTGAATGGAATTGGCACCGTTCCCTTGCGGGAGGTTGCCGGGGCTTCAAAGGGCCATTTCCCTCCACCCCTCTGGATGCGTACTGCTATGCAGCGCGGGAGTATAACCACAGGACGGCGGAATCCGAAACGCTGCGTGCTGCGGCAGCCGCCATCGCC